>JBBSMV010000340.1:0-2968 GCA_038232975.1 Rhodothermales bacterium | reverse complement strand
TAGCCGACGGCGCTCGGCATCCGGCCGAGGAGCGCCGAGACCTCGGAGCCGGCCTGGGTGAAGCGGAAGACGTTATCTACGAAGAAGAGCACGTCGCGCCCGCCGAGGTCGCGGAAGTACTCGGCGATGGTCAGGCCGCTGAGGGCGACGCGCGCGCGCGCGCCGGGCGGCTCGGTCATCTGCCCGAAGACGAGCGAGATGTTGGACTCTTTCACCTGGTCCATGTCCACCTTGTCGAGGTCCCACTCGCCCTCCTCCATGGAGTGCATGAAGGCCTTGCCGTACTGGATCACACCGGACTCCAGCATCTCGCGCATGAGGTCGTTGCCCTCGCGTGTGCGCTCGCCGACGCCGGCGAAGACCGAGAGGCCCTCGTGCGCCTTGGCGATGTTGTTGATCAGCTCCTGGATGAGGACGGTCTTGCCGACGCCGGCCCCGCCGAAAAGCCCGATCTTGCCGCCGCGCGCGTAGGGCTGGATCAGGTCGACGACCTTGATCCCGGTCTCGAGCATCTCGACGCTGGTTGCGAGCTCGTCGAAGCTCGGCGGGGCGGTGTGGATCGGGCGGTACTCGTCGGCCGGCGGCTGCGGCAGCCCGTCAATAGCCTTGCCGACGACGTTGAAGAGGCGGCCGCGGATCTCCGGCCCGACGGGCATGGCAATCGGGCGGCCGGTGTTGCGGACGGCCGTGCCGCGCGTGAGGCCGTCGGTCGAGTCCATGGCGATGGCGCGGACGCGGCCCTCGCCGAGGTGCTGCTGGACCTCGAGGACGAGGACGTCGCCCTCCCGGTCTATCTCGAGGGCGTCGAGGATGTTGGGGGCCGTGGTGCCGGAGAAGTCGGCGTCGACGACCGGGCCGATGACCTGGACGACCTCGCCGTTGGCGTCGGAGGCGTTCTCGAAGCGGGAGGTCGTGACGGGGGTGGGTTCCATGCGTCTCGGGAGAGGGAGGCAGGCGGGGCGAGAGAGGCCGTCAAGATACCGGCCGTGCGCGCCGTCCCACCGCCGCGAGCGGTCGAAGAAACCGGGAAAAGGCTGGTGGGGAGTCGGGGGTCCCGTGTCGGGGGTCAGGAGTCCGCAGCGTTTTGCTCTTCCACACGACGCTGAATGTTCTCCACCTCATCGAGTAGCGCCTCTAAAGCTTTCGAGGCTGCACCGAGCGCCTGGTCGTGCATGAGATCACTTCCGTAATCGACCTCAGAAGTAACCTGTTTGCCACCGACGCTGATTCTAGTGGAGAAGCCAGTAGAGCCAGTCGACACCTGGCACATCACAGAGAGGTCCTCGCTGGGTCGCAATCGATATCCCTTCAGCGAGCAGAACGCAGCTATTGCCAACCAATTGTCGCTCGGAAATGGCATGGGCCATATCTGGCCGAGAGTCGCCTTTTGCTGGCCTGTGTCGTCTGTGCAGCGAGCATCTGCCTCGACGCTATTAAAAAGATGCGAGACTCGTTGCACACCCTCGTCTATTTTCCGGAGAAGAGGCTGGACGAAGCTCTCAGCAACGAGAGCCAGCACTTCTGGAGAGCGTGTTGTCTTTCCCTCTTGCTCAAGCGTCTCAACTTGCCGGTTGAGCAGACTCAGGCGGCGGTCGAACTCGTCCGGGTCAGGCTCGCCGCGCAGGGCGCTGAGGTAGAGGCGCATCGTCGCCGCTAGCTCGTCTCCGAGGAAGCGGACGAGAGGTCCGAGGTCGCCCGCGTCGGCTTGGGCGAGGACACCGTAGTAGGCGCTCCGGTTCTCGCGGCGCACTACCGCCGGGACGTAGCCTGACTGCATCAGGACGAGGTTCATCAGCAGCCGTCCGAGCCGCCCGTTCCCGTCGTCGAACGGGTGGATAGCGACGAAGCGGTGGTGGAAGTCTGCGGCGAACGGGAGCGGGTGTATCGCTCCCTGCTCTACCTGCACCTCCGTCTCTCGGTGCCCGTCCACTACCTCCTGCATCTTCGCTGGCGTCTCCTCCGGCGAAGCGTAATAGTGTGTCTCGCCGGTCGCCGTGTGGACGTTGTTCGGCAGGGTTTTGAACTCGCCCGGCGTCATCAAGCGCTTGGTCGGCTCGCCCTCCGGCGTCTCGGCCCAGATTTCGTATGGCTCGTCGCCGAGGAGCACCTTGTGAAGCTCCCGAACGGCGGCGAGCGTGAGCGGCTCCTCGCTCCGCGCGAACCGCTCCAGGAAATCCAGCGCCTCGCGGTGCCTGCGGATGTCGAGGTGGTCCTTGAGCGGCTTGCCCTGGGCGGTGACGCCGTGGAGCAGCAAGGCCCGTGTCTCGCCGTAGGAGAGCGTGTTGCCCTCGATAGCGTTCGAGTGGTAGGTCCACTCCAGGCGCAGCCGCTGGAGCGCTCTTCCAAGCCGGTCCTCGGCAACGGGACGCTCGGCCTCCACCTCCCGGCGGAGATCGTCTACCCGCTGCAGGACACCTTCTAGGTCGAGGTGGTCGTAGCTCATCACGGTGCCTCGGCTGTTGAAGACGAAGGGTACGACCGGCTCCCCAGCCTCTGACGCTCAACTCTAAAAGTGCCGGAAGCCCGCCGCCTCCAGCGGGAGCGTCGCGCCGTCGGGCATCCCGATCACGACTTCGGGCGCGGCGGTGACCGCGCCGACGACGGCGAAGCTGTCGCCGGGCAGCTTCTTGGCTTCAGCCTCGGGGAGCGCGAAGAGCAGCTCGTAGTCCTCGCCGCCGTAGAGCGCGTAGGCCTCGGGGCGTTCGCCGAAGCGCTCGGCGGCGCGGAACGTCTGGGCGTGGACCGGCAGAAGCGCCGCCTCGAGGCGCGCGCCGACGCCGCCGGCCCGGCAGAGGTGGTGGACCTCGGAGGCGAGGCCGTCGGAGAGGTCAATGAGCGCGTGCGGGCGGACGCCGGCCTCGCGCCACTGCCGGAGCCGGTCGAGGCGGGGCTGCGGAGCGAGGTGGCGCTCGACGACGTAGCTCCACGCACCGAGAGCCTGCCCTGAGCCTGCCGAAGGGTCGGGCTG
>JBBSMV010000339.1:0-2986 GCA_038232975.1 Rhodothermales bacterium | reverse complement strand
CGGACGAGCAACACGCCGGGCAAGACGGCGACGCTCAACTTCTACCTCGCCAACGCCGACCCCGGATCGGCGTCCGGGGCAGGCGGGCACGGCGGGTTCTACCTCGTGGACCTGCCGGGCTACGGCTACGCCAAGGTCTCGAAAGCGCAGCGGGCGAAGTGGATGCAGCTCATCGGCCGCTACGTCACCGAGCGCGAGCCGCTCGGCGTCGTCTTCCACCTCATCGACAGCCGCCACCCGCCGACGAGCCTCGACGAGGAGCTGCTCGACCTGCTGCGCGGCGGCCCGGTGCCCTACGTCGTCCTGCTGACCAAGGCCGACAAGCTCGGCAAGAACCAGCAGCGCAGCCGCGTCGCCCAGCTCAAGCGCCGCCTCGCCGGCATGGGCCTCGACCTGCCCGTCGTCCTCACCTCGGCTGAGAAAAAGGAAGGGGCCGACGAGGTCTGGCAGTGGGTCTCTGCATTGACGAATCTTTGAGTTGAGTGTCAGGGGTCAGGAGTGCGGGTGTCCGTTCTCGACGACTGCCGTAGCTTCGACTCCCGACCCTCGACTCCCGACCCGATGCGCGTTCTCGTCACCGACAACCTCGACCCGGTCTGCCGGATGCTGCTGGAGGAGGCCGGGATCGAGGCCGCCGTCCACGTGGGGAAATCGCCGGAGGAGCTGGAGGCGCTCGCACCCGAGGCCGACGGGTGGATCGTCCGCAGCGGTACCAGGCTGACGGCGGAGCTGATCGAGGCGGCCCCGAGGCTCCGGGTGATCGGGCGGGCCGGCGTCGGCGTGGACAACATAGACCTCGCGGCGGCGACGCGGCGCGGGGTCCTCGTCCTCAACGCGCCCGACGGCAATACGGTCTCGACGGCCGAGCACACGTGCGCGATGATGCTCGCGCTCGCCCGGCAGATTCCGCAGGCGGCGGCCTCGCTCAAGGGCGGCGCGTGGGAGCGCAAGGCCTTCTCCGGGGCCGAGCTCGACGGCAAGACGCTCGGGATCGTCGGCGTCGGCAAGATCGGGCGGGCCGTGGCGCGGCGGATGCAGAGCTTCGGGATGCGGACCATCGGCTTCGACCCTGTCCTGTCGCAGGACGCCGCCGACCGGCTCGGGGTCGCGCTCGTGGACCTCGCCACGCTCTGGGCCGAGAGCGACGTCGTCACGCTCCACACGCCGCTCAACGACGCCACCCGCCACCTCATCAACGACGAGACGCTGGCGCAGTGCCGCGACGGGGTCCGCCTCGTCAACTGCGCGCGCGGCGGGATCGTGGACGAGGCCGCGCTGCTCCGAGGGCTGGAGAGCGGCAAGGTCGGCGGCGCGGCGCTCGACGTCTACAGCCAGGAGCCGCCGCCCGCCGCGCTCGGCGGCCTCGTCCGCCACCCGCGCGTCGTGGCGACGCCGCACATCGCCGCCTCGACCGACGAGGCGCAGCAGAAGGTGGCCCGCCAGGTCACCGAGCAGGTCATCGAAGCCCTCCACGAGCGGCCGGTCTCGACGCCGGTCAACGCCGGGGCCATCCGCGCGGCGGCCCAGCCCGAGGCCCGCCCGTTCATCGACCTCGCCGACCGGCTCGGGCAGATCGTCAGCCAGATCGCCGACGGCCAGGTGCGCCGCGTCACCGTCGGCTGCTACGGCGAGACGGCCCGGCGCTACGCCGAGGTCCTGACGGTCGCCGCGCTCCGGGGTGTGCTCGCGCGGTGGAGCGACGAGCCGGTCAACCTCATCAACGCCCCGACGCTCGCCCGCGAGCTGGGCCTCGCCGTCGACGAGCGGCGCCACTCCGAGCCGGCCGACTTCACGAACCTCATCGAGGTCGCGCTCGAAACCGACGCCGCGACACGTACCGTCAAAGGCACGGTTCTCGGGAGCGGCGACGCCCGGCTCGTCGGGCTCGACGGGTTCCGGTTCGAGGCGAAGCCGGAGGGGCACCTGCTGTTCTACCAGAACGTGGACCGGCCGGGGATGCTCGCCACCGTCGGCGGCCTCCTCGCCGCGGCGGGGGTCAACATCGCCTCGCTCGCGCTCGGGCGGGACCGCCCCGGCGAGACGGCGCTGACCGCCATCGGCGTGGACGAGGGCGTGCCGGCGGCGGTCGTGCGGCAGGTCGAGGCCCTCGACGGGGTCGAAGACGTGCGCGTCGTCCACGTCTAGCACAGCGCGGGACGGCGGGGCTGGAACGGTGAGTTGCCCGAGTGGCAGCAGGAGGTCTATCTTCACCCGCCGTCTGTCGGAGCCTGCGGAGCTGGACCCTGCGGGGGACGTCTAATTACCTTGCCGATGTCGGCGGGCCGGTGAATATTGGGCGTGTCCGGGGCACGGACGGCACGCTCTTCCTTCTGTGGCTTCCTTCTGTGGCCCGCCCCGTCGTGCTCATTCTAAACCATCGTGGCGCTGTGGAGACGGGGTACGGGCACCGCCGTGCAAAAAAGGTGGACCCTAGCCGCTCACAACGGCACATTTAGCCACTTTCGTATGCGATCCAGGCGAAGGGCACACAGAATGCCTTGACATCTTCCAAAGGCCCCCCCTATATTCGCCACCGCATTACGGAACGATTAAGACTCACCAGTCGAACCGCCCCGCCGAGGACCCGCCACCTGCCGTTGCTACGCTTCTCCTCGTATCCCGCCCCCTGCACGCCCCGGCCGCCCCGAGCGCAGCATGCTCTGGCCGCCGCGCTTCCGCAGCCGGGTCTCTCGGGAATCGTCGGCGGCACAGGGTCCCGCACGCGCAACCGAACAGGGTTGCACCGCACATAGCCGCAACCAGGATTGCCGGCAGTGACTCCAACACGCCATCCCTAGCTCAACTGTTGAGCCGCACGGCCGTCCGGCCCGGCTCGCTTTCAACACCGCACTACCATCTCGGAGGAGGTAGCATATGCTTCGCAATCTGGGTACCCTCGCGCTCCTGCTGCTGCTGGCGACGCCGCTGGCCGCCGTGGCGCAGAACACCGGCAAGCTCTCAGGCCGCGTCGTCGATGACCTCGGCG
>JBBSMV010000338.1:0-2997 GCA_038232975.1 Rhodothermales bacterium | reverse complement strand
GGTGTACGCCCGGTCGCCGGGCTCGACGACGACGTCGTAGGTCTCGGCGATCCCGATGCGGAACTCGTCCACGGTGACGGGCTCGACGTGCTGCCCGCTGGCCTGGACGACCGTCAGCGGGAGGCCAGGGATGCGGACGTCGTAGAACGTCCCGGCGCTCGCGTTGACGAACCGGAGGCGGACGCGCTCGCCGGGGCGGAAGAGCGCGCTCCAGCCGGGGTCCGGGGCCTGCCCGTTCATGAGGTAGGTGTAGGTCGCCCCCGTGATGTCCGCGATGTCGGTGGCGTCCATCCGCATCCGGTCCCAGCTCAGCCGGTCCTCGAGCCCCATCCCCTCGCCCGCGAGCAGGCCCGCCAGCGTCTGCCGCTGGAAGTTGTAGTAGTTCGGGCGGTTCTTGAGGTTGTCGAGGACGGCGTGGGGGTTCTCGAACGTCCAGTCCGAGAGGACGACCACGACCTCGCGGTCGAAGGCGTAAGGCTCGCCGCCCGCCGGGTCGATCACGAGCGGGCCGTAGAGGCCGAGCTGCTCCTGGAAGGCCGAGTGGCTGTGGTACCAGTACGTTCCGTACTGCCGGATCGGGTAGCGGTACTCGAACGTCGAGCGCGCCGGGATGCCGGGGAAGTTCACGTTCGGCACGCCGTCCATCGCGTTCGGCAGGAGGATGCCGTGCCAGTGGACCGAGGTGTCCTCGTCGAGGCGGTTGTGGACGCGGAGGACGGCCTCGTCCCCCTCGGTGAAGCGCAGCAGTGGGCCGGGGACCGAGCCGTTGATGGTGACGGCCGTGCCGCGCTCGCCGCCGAAGAGGAGCTTCGTCCGGTCGATATAGAGGTCGTACTCGACGAGGCCGGCGGCGCGGCGCGTGGGCTGGAGGCCGGGGGGGCGGAGCGGGCCGCCGGGCAGGGCGGAGCGCGCCCACGCCGGGGTCAGGGCGCTGACGCCGGCGAAGAGGCCGAAGGCGGAGGCGTTGCGGAGGAAGAGGCGGCGGTCCATCGGAGGAGGGATAGATGCGGAGTCTTGAGGTAGATGCTGGGCCTTGAACAGGTGCGGAGCCCAGAAGTGCGCCGAATCACCTTAAAAGACGCTAAGGTGAGCGACGAAGAGCGCGCGAAGTGGCAGACCGGTCCCGGTCACTGGTCATGGTCGCCGTGCTCGTGGGGGTGGTCCATGGGCATCCCATCCTCCATCACGTGGTCGTCGTTCATCGCGTGGGTGCTATCCATCGTCATGCCGTCCTCCATCGTGTGCTCGCCTTCCGGGTGGTCCACGACGGCGGGGGTGGTCTCAGCGAGAGGGCTCGGTAGGGCCGGAGGCATGGCATCCACGGCTGTGGGCGGCGTGACGGTTTCGACGGGGTCCACGAGCGAGCCGTCGGGGCCGCCGAGGTTGCCCTCGGGAATGGCTTCTGGCGTCACGCCGACCACAATGGGTGGGGCCGTGTCCTCCGAGGCGCAGGCGGCGAGCGCGACCAGAAGGACGAAGAGTGCAGGGAGAACGAGGAGGGTGCGCATGAGCGTGGCAGCAGTGGTTGGGAGCGGCGGTGACCGCCAGGGATGGGAAGCCCGTCATAGAAAACGGGAGGCGAGGGTGCAGGCGGCCGGGGCTACTCGGCGGGCGTGGCTGAGAGGGTGAGGACGCGGACGGGTCCAGTGCCGTCGAGGCGGAGCCCGACACGGCCGGGCGGGGCGGCGTCCCCGTGGCCGTGGGTCACTTGGTCGCCGCCGACGTAGCCGCGAAAGTGGGTACCGACGGCGTAGGTCTTGAGCGCGACGGGGCTGGGGAGCGACGCGGTGCCGCTGTCGAACGTGGTCTCGGTGCCCCCTGTGACGCGGCCCTGGCGGACGGTCGCCACGCCAGAGGCCGGTTTGTCGATGGCGAGGAAGTCGTAGGTCTGGGCGTCCCGGAGGTGGTGGACGAGCATGGCGGTGCCGGTGAAGCCCGAGAGGTCGAGGGTAGCCTCGGCTTCGAGGTCGCCCACGGCAGTGCCAAGCGCGACGAGCGCGGGGCGGCCGGGCGCAGCGGTGAGCGTGGCACCAGAGGCGGGAGCGCCTGAGAGGATGTCGAGGTCGGCCGGGAGGGCACCGCGGTCGTCGGTCCACGCCCACGCGCCCGAGGCGTCGGTGGTGAGGGGGGCGGCGCTCGGCGCGCCAACTGCGTCCTCCACCATGTGCTCGCCTTCGGCGTGCTCATCGGCTCCGGTCTCGTCGTGCTCATCGGCACCCATTCCGTGGGCGTCGTGGTCGTGGCGGGTGGGGTTCTCGATGTCGACGGCCTGGACGCCGACGCCGTAGAGGAAGACGAGCTTGGCCCCGCGCTCGGCGGTCTGCTGGACGAGGAAGAGCGCGGCGACGCCGACGAGGGCGAGGGGGAGGTGGACGGCGAGGTCGCCGCTCCGCTTCCAGAAGGCGACCCCGAGCCGAACGAGCGCATAGAGACCAAAGACCCACACCGTCCAGAGCGCCCAATCGGCGTGGGCGTTGACGGCGGAGACGGCGGTGACCGGGAGATCCACGCCGTCGGACGCCGACCGGCCCGTGAAGAAGGTGACGACGGCCGCCATGGCCCCCAGCACGTAGAGCCCCACGGCGGCGTGCCTCACCGTGGGGTACCGGAGGCGGATGCCGAGGGAGACCACGTCCACGAGGGCGGCGGCGAAGAGGAGCGCGATCGGGAAGTGGACGATGAGGGGGTGGACGTTCGGGGCCCACTCGGGGACGAGGTTCATCGGCGGGAGGGTGGAGACGAATCGAAGACCGGGGAGAACGAGAGGCTCCGCCCGACGAGGACGATGGAGCCGACGAGGAGGCCGAACCAGGCGGCGACGAGGGCGGTGAACATGACCAATCCGAAGAGGTACGCGGTGACGGAATCCGAAGCGGGAGACGGAGGCATCCTACGGACCTACACCTGTGAGAAACCTTGCGCAGCCCTTAAAAAGCGTTAAGGTGGTGACCGCTGCGCGCCCTGGCTGGTATCAACCTGGCTGGTATCGAGAGCCGC
>JBBSMV010000337.1:0-3001 GCA_038232975.1 Rhodothermales bacterium | reverse complement strand
GAGCCGTGGCTCCGGGCCTACCGGGCGGGCGCGGCGGCCCTCGCGGCGGGCGACGCCGACGAGGCGCTCCGGCAGCTCGAGCGCGCGGTGGAGGCCGATCCGACGCAGCCGTGGCCGCTCGCGGCGTGGGGGCGGCTCGTGCTCGCGCGCGGCGAGACCGGCCGGGCGACGGCGCGGCTGGAGGCGGCCGTCGCGGCGGCCGACACCCTCGCCGATCCGGTTCTGCTGACTCGGCTCGGGGATGCGTATGCGATGGCGGGTGCTCCAAACCAGGCGCTCGGCGTGTACCGCCGGGCCTGGCGCGAGACGCCGAGCTACGAGCGCGAGGCGCGGGCGACCCTCCGGCTGCGCCACGACCTGCCGCCCGACGCGCTGCGCATCCTCCTGGCTCCCGACCCGCCGGGGGCGAGGGCCGAGCGGCTGGCGGAGAGGCCGGCTCCGGCGGCGCAGATCATGGCCGGGCTGCTCTGGGCCGAGGCCGGGGACTACGCGGCGGCGCAGGCCGCGCTCGAACGAGCGGCCGTGCCGGAGGTCGAGCCGGAGGGTCTAGACCCGGAGCGGCTGGCGTGGCTGGCGCGCTTCGCCCACGCCGCCGGGGACCGCCGCGCGGCGGCGGCCTACGCCGAACGAGCGGCGAGGGCCTACGCCGAGCAGGGGGCCGAGTGGGCCGCCGCTGCGCAGCAGGACTACGCCGAGGGGCTGTGGTGGAATATCTTCCACGAGGACGCCGTACCGGCTCCGCACGAACCGGCCTGAGGCGTGCGTTTGGAAGGCGGTGCGGAAAGGGCTTGCCTTCTGTCCTCCGGCGCGTCATATTCCGGGGCCTCCGCCCGCCTCGTATTCTCCGCTCGCCTCCCAGTCTTCCGTCGCCCGCTATGCCCCGCTCGTCCTCTCTGCACCTAGCCGTCCTCTGCCTCGCAGCGCTCACCGGGTGCGCCACGACAGAGGAGGGGCAGAAGACGGCCCCCGGCTCCTCAGCCTCGGGCGGGGTGGGCTACGCGCTCAGCCGGACGGCCGACAACGTCGGCACGGTGCAGCTCTACCGGAGCGGGAACGAGGGCGCGCTGCCCGTACTGCCGCTCGGCTCGGGCGAGACGCTGACGCTCGAGTTCGACCTGCTGGCTGAGTACGGCGAGCCGCTGACGGTCTACTTCTACCACGCCGACCGCTCGTGGCGGCGCGACCTCCTGCCGGTCGAATACCTCCGCACGTTCCAGAGCGACGACCTGCGCGACTACGAGCCGTCGCTCGGGACCGAGGTCCGCTACGTCCACTACGAGTACGCATTCCCGAACGCCCACATCGGGTTTCTCCGCAGCGGCAACTACATCCTCCGCGTCACCGAGCCGGGCGACGAGCGCGCGGTCCTCTTCGAGCGGGCCTTCTTCCTGACCGAGCAGGCGGCCGAGGTGGACTTCGGCATCCAGGACGGGCTGGCCGGCGGCGTCGGCGGGGCGTTCCTGCAGCCCGTGGCCCGGCTGCGCCCGCCGGCCGCCTTCGACAGCCCGATCTACGACTACAACGTCTGCTTCGCCCGCAACGGGCGCTTCGACCGGGCGCGCTGCGCGGCCGAGCCGACGCTCGCCGGCGGCTCGCTCTTCCAGTTCTTCCTCCCGCGCGAGACGGCCTTCACGCCCGAAGGTCCGCTCTACGACCTCGACCTCTCGCTCCTTCAGACCGGGCCGCAGGTGGACGACGTGGACTTCCAGACCTCGCCCTACACGGTGAACCTCGCGCTCGACTACGCCCGCTTCGGCAGCGACCTCTTCGACCGCGACCTGACCGGGCAGACCCTCGTCTCGTCCGTCGTCGAGGACGCCGCCGGGCCGGCGGACACCGGGGCCGAGTACGTCGAGGCCGTGTTTCAGTACGTCCCGCAGAACGAGCAGGAGCTGGCCGGCCCGGTGGTCCTGACCGGCAGCTTCAACGACTGGGCGATTGACCCGGCAAACCAGCTCACCTGGGACCCGGCGGAGCGGCGCTACGAGGGGAGCCTCCTCCTCAAGCAGGGGCACTACGTCTACTCCTACTATGCTGACGATCCGGGCGAGCGCGAGCGCATCCGGGGCACCGTCGGCCTCGGGCAGCCGAACCTGTATACGGCGCTCGTCTACCTCTACGACCCGTCGGTCAACTCGGACCGGCTGCTGGCGGTGACGAACGTCCTCGGGCAGTAGGGGGTTGATCCTCACGGCACGCTCGGTCGTGCTTCCGCTCGGTGATGGACGACGGGGCGGGCATCCCCGAGGCGGTTCAGTCGCGCGTCTTCGAGCCGTTCTTCACCACGAAGGGCGTCGGCGAGGGGAGGGGTCTCGGCCTCGACGTGGCGCAGCGGATCGTGGTCAAGCAGCACGACGGCACGCTCGAGCTGGAGTCGGAGCCGGGGCGCACGGTCTTCCGCGTCTGCCTTACGCTGGAGGAGCCGTAGCCAGAGCTGTGGCTCGTAGAGCCGTGGCCCGCACCGGAGAACCGCCCGGCGAGCTACCGGGGAGCGCCTGCATTTCGCGCGCGCTGGCAACCCCGCCGGCGAGTTCCAGTTGGATACGCACATTCACACGACTCAGCTCTGACCGATGAAGAAGACCCTGTGGGCGACGGGAGGCGTCGCCGGTGGTCTCGTCGCCCTGGACCGGCTGCTCAGGAGGCGGCACCGCATGGAGCTCCGCGGCCGGGCTGTCGTCCTATCCGGCGGCTCGCGTGGGCTGGGCCTGGTGCTGGCCCGGCGGTTTGCCGCCGAGGGGGCCGACCTCGCGCTCCTCGCCCGCACCGCCTCCGACCTCGACCGGGCGCGCGGCGAGCTTGCCGCCCGCGGGGGGCAGGTCCTGGCCGTCCCGTGCGACGTCAGCGACCGTGCCGCCGTACACAAAGCCATTGCCGAGGTCGCAGAGCGCTTCGGCCGGATTGACGTGCTCGTCCACAACGCCGGGGTGATCGAGGTCGGGCCGGTGGACCACATGGGGGAGGAGGCGTACCGCGAGGCGCTCGGCGTGCATTTCTGGGG
>JBBSMV010000336.1:0-3034 GCA_038232975.1 Rhodothermales bacterium | reverse complement strand
AGGGGCGACCGGCCGGTCGCCCCTACGACAGATCGGTAGACTGAAGACAGAGGCTATACTTCGAGGTAGCGCATGAACTCCTGCACGCGGAGCGAGAAGTCGCTCTCGTCGGCCTGCTCGTTGAAGACCGCCGCGACGTGGTAGCCGTGGTGCTCGAGGACGTGCCGGACGCGCGACGTGTCGGTGACGTTCAGCTTGAGCGTGACGCGGAGCATCTCGCCGGGCGCGCCCTCGCCGGGGACCTGCGTGGCGAGCGAGAGCACCTTCGCGTCGCTCTGCTCGATGAGGTGGCTGAGCCGGCCGAGGGAGTAGTCGCGCGGGGCGACCTCGAGGATCAGGATCGTGCCGGGCGTGCCGGTCGAGAGCATCCCGGCGAACTCATCGAAGAGCGTGCGGCGGCGGACGGCCCCGAGGTACGTCCCGTCCGGCTCGGCGACGGGGAGCACGCTGAGGTGGTGCACGGCCAGCAGGCTCGCCGCCTCGAACAGGTGGACGTCCGGCCCCACGCTCAGCGCCCCGAGGCCGCTGACGCTCCCGAGCGGCACCGAGACGTTGGAGATCTTCAGCATCTCGTCCTCAGCCACGAGGGCCACGAGCCGCCCCTCCTCGTCCACGACGGGCAGGTGCTCCACGTCGAGGTCCGCAAGCCGGTAGATGGCGTGCCCGACGGTGTCCGTCGGGGCGAGCGGTTCGAGGTCGGAGCTGAGGAGGTGTTGGACGGTCATGGCGGCAAAGGATACGGTGCCGGGCACCGCGTCCAAGAAACACAAACCCTGTGCCACGCCCCCTTCACACCCACCGGGAATAAAAAGCACCCGGCCGGGGCGCAGCGCCCAGAAGACCTTACGGAGCGCCGGTCAGAATGGCACCGGCATTTCCGGCGAACGGCCGGGAGAGCGCCTCGAAGCGTGACACGGTGCCGCTGAGACGCGGCACGAGCTACGGGCTTCTGCAAAGAACGACGGAGCGGGCGCGGCGGAAAGGCCGGGTGAGCCGACCGGGGCGCTACTCCGGGGCGAGGTCGGCGGCGCTGCCGAGCGACCCGTCGCCGCCGGGGGCGAGGGTGAACTGCTCGAAGCGGGCGAGCATCCGGTCGAGCTCGGGGGCGTTCTTCTTCGAGGTGCGGAAGCGGAGGCGGACGGCCGGCTGCGGCGCGTCGCCGTACTCCTGCGCCAGCACGGTCTCCTCCTCCATCACCTCGGCCACGCGGTGGACGTAGGCGCGGCTCTTCGGCTCGGTCACCGGCACGAGCGCCGTCCGCTCGACGTAGTCCGACTCGATCACGCCCAGGAGCGCCTCCTTCAGCCGGTCGAGGCCGATGCCGCGGAGGGCCGAGACGAAGACGGCGTGCTCGTGCTCCTCGCGGAGTGCCTGAATGATCCCGCGCTCTTCCAGCACGTCCATCTTGTTGAAGACCATCAGCGTCGGCTTGTCGCGCGCGCCGAGCTCCTGGAGCGTGGCGTTGACGACGCGGATGTGCTCCTCGAAGCCCGGGTGGCTGGCGTCCACGACGTGGAGCAGCACGTCGGACTCGCGGGTCTCGTCGAGGGTGCTCTTGAAGCTCTCGATGAGCTTGTGCGGGAGCTTGCGGATGAAGCCTACGGTGTCGGAGAGGAGCACCGGCTTGTTGGTGTCGAGGAAGACCTGGCGCGTGGTCGCGTCGAGCGTGGCGAAGAGGCGGTTCTCGGCGAAGACGCCGGCGTCGGAGAGCGCGTTCATCAGCGTGCTCTTGCCGGCGTTCGTGTAGCCGACGAGCGCCACCCGGGTCTGGTCGCCGCGCCCTTTGCGCTGGGTCTGGCGCTGCTTGTCGATCCGGTCGAGCTGCTCCGAGAGCACGGCCATGCGGCGGGAGATGAGGCGGCGGTCGGTCTCGATCTGCGTCTCGCCCGGCCCGCGCACCCCGATGCCGCCCTTCTGGCGCGAGAGGTGGGTCCACTGCCGCGTCAGCCGCGTCTTGAGGTAGTCGAGCTGGGCGAGCTCGACCTGGGTCTTGGCAGTCGCCGTCTTGGCGCGGCGGGCGAAGATGTCGAGGATCAGCCCGGAGCGGTCGACGAGCTTGCAGCCGAGCGCTTTTTCGAGGTTGCGGAGCTGGATCGGCGAGAGGTCGTCGTCGAAGATGACGAGGTCCGCACCGCGCTTCTCGACGAGCCGCTTGACCTCCTCGACTTTGCCCTTGCCGATGAACGTGGCCCCGTGGATTTGCGGGAGCGCCTGGGTGACGCGGTCGGTGACGGTCGCGCCCGCAGTGTCGGCGAGCTGCTCGAGCTCGTCGAGCGCGTCGTCGAGGTCGGCCTGCGTGGTGTCGGGGGTGAGGACGCCGACGAGAAGGGCGCGTTCACGGGGTCGGTCGGTCGGGAGCGTGGCAGTGGACAAAGGCGAGGAGGTTGGTTCGGAGAAAGGGTATACGGTCCAGCGGAGCAGGTTGTATGGGCGGGCTGGAGGCGGGTTGCCGGCGTGACGGTTTTTTTACGTGAAACGCAGCCAGAACCGTGCCGGCAGACGGTTTCCAGACACCATTCCTTACCAGGGCGACCCCATGGGATAGGGCGACCACCTGGGGTTGCCCCTAGAGGGTGTCGTGGACTCGCCCCCCTAGCAGGGGGGCGGCGACGTCCCGTCTACGGGACGAGCGGGGGGTCGAGGGGACATGACGGGCGCTCAGGCGTGAGGCGCGACCCCTCCTGTCCTCCCCCTGCTAGGGGGAGGGACGCGATTGCATGACGCTGCGGCCGATTTCGGAAGCTCAGGTCCATGACACACTCTACGGGGGCGCGGTGGCCTCGGTACCTTTGCCAGCTTCTCTCTGTCCTCACGCCGCCACCGGCTCCGGCCGCCACTGCATCGCCACGAGCATCTCGGCCAGCAGGAACAGCAGCGCCATGAACAGGAAGACGTTCCACAGCTCGACGCCCGCCCGCTCCTCGGCGATCCGCTCGGCTGCGGCCAGGCCCTGCCCGCCGGCCGCGTCGAGAAGCGCGACCTCGGCCCCCGTCGCCGCGATCAGCCGCCGCCGGGCCTCGTCGGGCGCGAGGGT
>JBBSMV010000335.1:0-3059 GCA_038232975.1 Rhodothermales bacterium | reverse complement strand
GGCAACTGTTCGGACTCTCGACGAGATTGCGAGCGCGCGGCCCCTGCTGTTATCCGGTCTTGCTCTCGAGAAGCCGTACCGAGATTGCGACGGGCTAACGTGCTCGGAGAGCCAGGATGACTCTCGACCTCAACTTACAAGGGACACCATGCATGGTGTCCCTACGGTGGGGCCGAAGGTCACCTTGCCCTCACGCCCCGCGCGCGGAGGCGAAGTCGAGGAAGCGGGCGGCGACGGCCTGCGCGAGCGCGGGCGAGTTCCCCCACGCCCGGTTGTTGGCGATTACGTTGAGCGTCCGGCCCGCCTCGACGGCGCGGTAGGCGAGGGCCGTCGCCTCGTCCACCATCTGCCGGGCCTGCCCCGTCTCGGCCAGCGCGGGCACCGGCTCCTCGAACGGGTACGCCGCCGCGAAGGCGTCGCCATACGACATCCCGCGCGGGTTCAGGAGCCGGAGCACCGCGTTCCCGTCGGCCGCCGTGAGCCGCCCGCCGACGCGCTCCCACTGCTCCTTGATCGGCGGCAGGTACTGCCAGTGGCTGAACACGAACCCCAGCCCGCGCTCCGCGAGCCAGTCCACGTAGGCCGGGACGATCAGGTGCGGCGAGCGGACCTCGAGGTGGGTCTGCACCTCGTCTGGCACGGCGCGGAAGAAGCGGTCGAGGTTCGCCACGAACACCTCCGGCTCCGGACTTTCGGCGACGCGAGTGTATTCCTGCTCGAACAGGACCCCGCGCAGCCGCTCGCCGAGAAGCGCCGCGGCCGGGTCGAGGAACTGCCGGGTGTAGGCGTCGGCGTCGAGGTAGGTCGGGTTGTCCTCGTAGCGCGGGCCGCCGGTGCCACCGCGTCGGAGCGTGCGGGCGGCAAAGGCCTGCGGGGCTTTCAGCAGAAACAGGGCCTCGGCCCCAGCGTGCTCGGCGTACTGCTGGAGGACGAAGTAGCTGCTGCCCGGCTCGCCATCGTCCTCCAGCAGGGGCCGGTAGAAGGTGAAGTCAATCTCGAGGACCGAGAAGTGCGCGAAGTAGTCCACGACGGAGGCAATCGGGAGCTGGCGCTCCTCGAAGCTCTCGCCGCCGAGCCGCTTCTTCCGGGTCTGGACCTCGGCGCGCCACCGCTCGGGATAGACCTGCCCGATCCACGCGGCGTAGCGGTCCGAGGCCGTCCCGAAGGCGAGGCCGGGGTGGACGTGCCGGAAGTCGTAGCGGGCGAGGTCGGCGCGGCGGTCGTCGGGCGAGCGCTCAGGCGGGGGGGCGGGCATGGGAGGTCTCGCGTAGCGGGTGCGCAGCGGGGTTCGACCCCGTGCCGTTCGGCCCGCCGCCGCTGCGCCCGACGAGCCGGCGCTTGAGCGCGAAGGCCGTCATCACGGCACCGACGGCGATGAAGAAGTGGTACTCCATGAGCCGCCACGTCAGGATCGTCGGCCCGACGAGACCCTTCGGCATCAGCGGGCCGAGGAAGAGGACGTAGAGGCCCTCGATCCCGCCCGAGCCGCCCGGCGTCGGGATGACCATCGCCGTCAGCAGCATGGCCCCGGTCCTCGTCATAAACGTGAAGGCGTCCACGGCCGGATAGACGCTCCGCACGACGAGCAGCAGCGTCGTGTAGCGCATCAGCCAGATCGCGGCCGACCACAGCACCCCGGCCAAAAAGAAGCGCGGCGGCTGCCCGCGCAGCACGGCCGCCCGCCGCCGGAGCTGCACCAGCTCGCGCCGGAGGCGGCCCTCGAAGCGCCGCAGCCAGCGCAGCCGGACGACGGCCGTCGCCACGCGCTCCAGGATCTCCGGGCGGATGAGCGTGGCATAGGCGAAGAACACCGCCCACAGCATCATCGCGACGAAGTAGACCGTGAGCGTCCCGGCCCCGACGGCCCCGAGCGCCGGCGGGAAGACGTCGATGAACGCCGAGGCGATGAGGATGAACGGGATCGAGAGCGCGAACCACACCTGGTCCATCAGCATCGAGAACAGCATGATCGCCGTCGCCTCGCCGACCGGAATGCCGTTGTCCTTTGCCACGAAGTAGGACGCCAGCGGCGCGCCGCCCACGGCCGACGGCGTCACCGCCGACATGAAGTCCCACGCGATCGCGCCCCGGACTCCGGCCCGAAACGAGAGCGCCCCGCGCGAGATGTAGCGCAGGCGTCCGCCGCCGAGGGCGATCCGCAGCCCGACGGTCCCGAAGGCCAGCCACAGCAGGCCGGGGTTCAGCCCGCGCCGCATCTGCGCCAGCGTCCCCGGCTCCCAAGTGAAATAGAGAATCACCCCCAGCACCGCGACGCTCAGCAGCACCGGCCACAGCAGGGCGCGCGCCGAGAGCGGGCGCGGCGGAGCCTCCGGCTCGGCGGGCGGCGGGAGCGGGGCCGGCGTGAAGACGGGCGACGAGGACATAAAGGCGCAGCGCGAACGGCAGCGAAAGCTAGGCGGGGCCGGCGGCCGACGGGGAGAAAAGAAGGGGAAGAGGGGAGGGGAGTTGGGAAAGGTACCGACGCCCTTGCGCCATGCGTCTGTAGGGGCGAACGGCGTTCGCCCGAGGGCTGGCACCACCGTCTCACCGTCTACCGTTCACCGTCCTGCGCTCACGGAGGCACCGAACAGGTCGGCGCGCATCTCCTCCGAGAGGACGCGCACGATGGCCTCCAGCGAGCCGGTCTCGGCGTGGACCCGGCGCTGGCGCTCGTAGGAGGCCCCGCCGTCGAGGAAGGCCGGCACGCCGCTGAGCTCGCTGAGGCAGCCGAGGTCCTCGGCGAAGGGGCTCACCTTCTCGACGAGGGCGGCGATCTCGTCGCGCAGCGGGGCGTGGCCGCCGCGGTTGTCGGTGATGATGTCGGCGTCGAGGCCGTGGCGGACGGCGCGCCACTTGTTCTCGCGGACGATCCACGCCCGGAGGATGTCAACGTAGTTGCCGTCGTCGTAGGCGGTGCCGAGGCAGACGACGAGGCTCTGGATGAGCGCCGTGAGCGCGCAGACCTCGGTGAGGGTCGAGGGCACGTCGCAGACGCGGATCTCGATGGTCCCGAAGTCCGGGTGGGGGCGGATGTCCCACCAGATTTCGCGGACCGTCTG
>JBBSMV010000334.1:0-3086 GCA_038232975.1 Rhodothermales bacterium | reverse complement strand
GGAGGAGTGCCGCGACGAGCGCCGCCTCGTGCTCGGCCTCGGAGATCGGGGTGCCCTTCTCGACGAGGTTGCCGAGCACCTGCTGCATCAGCGCCATCGCGCCGAGCGCGTGCGCGAACCGCGTGTGCTCGGCCCCGGGGAAGACGAGGTGGCCGAGCCCGAGCTGGCGGATGCGGCGGAGCCGCTGGAACTCCGGCGTCTCGATGAGGTCGAGCAGCAGCCGCTTCGGGACCGAGATGAAGCCGTGGACGGGGTCGGAGAAGATCTTGAAGCGGCTCGCCACGGCGGTGCGGGATCAGGTGATGGGCGTCGAACGGGGGGAGCGGGGCGGGGGATCCGCAGGGCGTTCCGCGCGGCGCTTGCAGATGCCCGGCGGCGGTCGGAGCTTAGCGAACCGTGCCGATGCCTCAACGCCGCCCCCTCGCCTGCTGCCTCGACGTGCCGGAGTCCTACCGGCCGAAGGCGGCGTATGCGCTCGAGACGCTCCTCGCCCCGCTCGGCCTCGTGCCGGTGTGGACGCCGCGCGAATCGCTCAAGCACGGCCTTTACCATGGCGAATGGCCCGACGGATTACCCGCCGCCGTGCTCGCGCTCCGGCTCGGCTCGGCTACATCCGCCTTCTTCGACAGCGACGCGGCCTACGCTCCCGACCGCATTGCTTATACCGATTGGGACGGCGAGCGCTGGCCCGTGCTCTTCCCCGATGCCTCCGGTACGGGTGACATTGTCGCCTCCGCGTTCTTCTGGCTCTCCGGCTGGCAGGAAGTCCAGACCCGCGAGCGCGACGTACACGGTCGGTTTCCCTACGCGGCCTCACTCCAGGCGAAGCTCGGCTGCATCGGACAGCCGCTCGTGGATGTCTACCGCGAAGCCCTCGCCGAGCGCCTCGAAGCCCACAGGGTTCCGGTGCAGCGGACGATGTGGGACGGGAAGCCGTGGGCCGTCGCCCTGACGCATGACATTGACTTGCTCCGCAAGCGGCGACTCGGTACGCTCGGTCGGGCAGCGCGGCGGACAGACGGGCGGCACGGCGCGGCCGTGCGTCAGGCCCTCGCTGCACCGAACCCGCGCCGGACGAGCATCGAGCGCATCGCCGAGGCCGAGCGCGAGCGCGGCGTCGGGGCGACCTACTTCTTCAAGACGGCGGCGCGCGGACCGTGGGACGTGCCGTATGCGCACAACGGGCGCTGGCTGCGGCGGACGGTGATCGCGCTAGAGGCAGACGGCTTTGAGGTCGGCCTCCACCCGAGCTATTTCGCACACGACCACCTCGCGCACCTGCGCGAGGAGCGCGACCGGCTCGCCGCGCTCACGTCGGAGCGGCCCGCCTCCGTCCGTCAGCATTTTCTTCGTTTCGACGCCGTGACGCCACGTTTGCAGCAGGCCGCCGGGTTCCTGCTCGACTCGACGCTCGGATTCTCGGCCCGCGAAGGGTTCCGGCGCGGGACCTGCTTCCCGTTCCGGCTCTACGACCTCGATGCCGACACGCCGCTCGACCTGTGGGAGCTACCGCTCGTCGGGATGGACACGACGCTCTTTACGCACCGGGGGCTGGACCCGGCAGGTGCGGAGCGTGCCGTCTTCGACCTCTACGCCGCGTGCCGCCGCGTGGGCGGGTGCTGCGTGCTGCTCTGGCACAACACGCTCTACGACGAGGTGGATTACCCCGGCCAGGCTGCCGTCTTCGAGCGGACCCTCGACGCGGCGCTGGACGGAGGCGCGGCCGTGCTGAGCCTGCGCGACGCGCTCGCGGGCTTCGGCGGATGACCTCGCACAGCAGGCGCACCTGTTCGTCGTAGATTGGCGCTCCGCATCCGAAATGCCCGCCGGATTGCCCGCCGGATTGCCCGCCGGATGGCTCCGCTCGCTTCCTCCTCGCTCCATGGCTGATCCTGCCGCCTCGACCTCCGAGTCCTTCTACCCTGACCTCCTCAAGGAGCTCCCGCTCGGCGTCGTGGTCTACCGCCTCGACGACCCCGGCGACCCTGGCTCCATCCGCCTCGTGCAGGCTAACAAAGCCGCCTCGCGCGCCGTCGGGTTGGACGTGCGGCCGTTCATCGGGCAGACGTTCCGCGAGAGCTCGCCCGAGCTGCTGGAGACGGAGATCCCGGCGGCCTACGCCGAGGTGGCCCGGACCGGCGAGAGCCGCGACCTCGGCGTGATCGAGCTCGACGACGAGCGCACCGGCCACCTGGTGTTCGAGATCCAGGCCTTCGGCCTCCCGGACCGGCACGTCGGGGTCGTGTTCGAGGAGCTGACGCAGCGCCGCTCGGCCGAGGAGGCGCGGCTCCTCGCCCTCGTGGACAACCTCCCGGGGCTCGCCTGGAGCGCCCGGCCCGACGGCCACATCGACTTCTACAACCGGCGGTGGTACGAGTACACCGGCACCACGCCCGAGGCGATGGAGGGATGGGGCTGGAGCGAGGTCCACGACCCCGAGGTCTTGCCCGAGGTCATCGAACGCTGGACGCAGTCGCTCGAGACCGGGGAGCCGTTCGAGATGGAGTTTCCCCTCCGCGCGGCCGACGGAACCTTCCGCTGGTTCCTCACGCGCGCGCGGCCCCTCCTCCGCGGCGGCGGTGAGATCACGCGGTGGGTGGGGACGAACACCGACATCGACGAGCACCGCCGGTTCCTCGCCGAGCGCAACGCGGCCCTCGAACGCGCCGAGGCCAGCGAGGCCCGCTACCGCTTCATGAGCGAGACGCTCCAGCAGCAGATCTGGACCGCCCAGCCGGACGGCCAGCTCGACTACGTCAACCACTACACCCTCGACTACTTCGGGCGGACCTTCGACGAGATGATCGGCCAAGGCTGGCAAGGCGTGGTTCACGAAGAGGACCTTCCTCAGGTTGTCGAGCGGTGGGCCCGGTCCCTCGAAACGGGCGAGCCCTACGAGGTCGAGTTCCGGCTGCGCTGCTCCGCCGACGGCTCGTGGCGCTGGCACCTCGGCCGGGCGAGTGCGCTGCGCGGCGATGACGGACAGGTCGTCAAGTGGTTTGGGGCGAACACGGACATCCATGCGAAAAAAGAGGCCGAGGAGGTATGGGTCGAGGCCAACCGGGTGTTGGAGGAGCGCGTCGCCG
>JBBSMV010000333.1:0-3103 GCA_038232975.1 Rhodothermales bacterium | reverse complement strand
GTCCGCGTAGGTGGCCGCGAGCACCTCGCGGACGTCTTCCGGCCGCCCGGCCAGCCACGCGCCCTCGGCGAGGGCAGCCACCACCGGCGTAGTCCGCTGGATCTCCCCCGTCCGCTCCGCGAGCGCCAGCCCCTCCGCGAGCACGGGCGCCGCCTGCGGGTCGCCGCGGCGCACGCGGACGTGGCCGAGCGCGGCGAGGGCGGGGATGCGTGAGGGGGCCGACGCGTGCGGGTGCGCGAGCACTGCCTCCGCATCCGCTACCGCCTCGTCCCACCGTCCCTGATCCAGAAGCGCCTGAGCGCGGCACGCCTTCAGGTAGAGCCACCACGCATCGAGGTCGCGCTCCGTGGCATAGGCGATGCCTTCGTCGTAGCAATACATCGCGCGCGCGTAGTCCCGGACACACGCGAAGCTCGTGGCGAGGTTGGTGTAGGCCCGCCCGACATGCTCTTGCAGGTCGTGGTCGAGGGCGAGCCGGAGGCTACGCTCCAGAGGGATAGAGCCCGCCGTGTTTCCTGCGCAGAACTGAGCGGTTCCGACATTGTTGAGGGCATGCGCGAGGATGTCGGTGGCACCGAACCGCTCGGCCAGCCTGATAGCACGCTCGCCCCAGCGGAAGGCCTCGTCCGCCTCCGAGCTCAGCATGTGGAGCTGGGACCTGTTGCTGTACGCCCTGGCGAGCTCAGGCCCCGGAGGCGATGCCTCCAGCATCGCTATCGCCTCGTCGGCGAAACGATCGGCGTCCCCCTTGCGCCCGGCAAGCCAGCTCAGCCGCGACAGCCAGCGGAGAATCCGCCCCTGTGCCTCGCCGTCGTCCAGTCCTTTCCAACACGTGAGGGCGGCATGCAAGCTTTCCAGCGCCTCGTCCACCTGATTGGTGAGGTGGCACTCATAGGCGAGGGCCTCGAGGAGCGGTGCCCGCTCCTCCGGTGGCAGCCCCCCGGCGAAGCCGAGGGCCGTCCTGTAGTGGGCCGCAGCCTCGCGGTGGGCCGCGCGACTCACCGCCTGCTTCGCGGCGTCGCGGGCGTGATGCAAGGCCGCCTCAGCTCCGCCCACTGCCACGGCGTGGTGCGCGAGCCGGGCGTGGTCAGTTTGCGTCTGGGGATTGGACGTCAGCGCCGCCAGCACGGCGCGGTGCAGCTCCCTGCGGTGCTGCAACGGGACAGCCGCGTACACGACCTCGCGCGCCAGCTCGTGCCGGAAGGTGTACCGGCCACCGTCGCAGCGGAGCATGCCCGCTGCGACGCACCCGTCCACGGCCTCGGCGGCGCAGCCGCTTGCCGCCTCGAGGAGCCAGCCTTCCACGTAGGGGCCGGCGACGGCCGCCAGCTCCAGCGCGGCGCGCGAGGCAGCGGGGAGGCGAGACGCCCGTGCCAGCACGGCGTCCGGGATGGTCTCCGGCATCGTCCCTACGCCGGTCGCCAGCACCTCGGTGACGAAGAACGGGTTGCCGCCGGTACGCTGGTGGAGGTCGGCCGCGTCCAGCGCGCTGCCCGCAGCGAGCGTGGCGACGGCGCGGAGGGAGAGAGGCCGCAGCACGAGCCGCGTCACGCCGGAGGCGGTCGCCAGGTCGCCGAGGACCATGCGGAGTGGGTGATGCCCACCGATCTCGTCGTCGCGGTAGGTGACGATGACGAGGGCGGAGGTCGTCGTGACGCGGCGGCCCAAGAAGCGCAGGAGGTCGAGGGTTGCGTTGTCGGCCCAGTGCACGTCCTCGAAGACGATCACCATCGGCCGCGGGCCGCGGAGCCTGTTGAGCAGCGCCCCGAAGAGCTCTACCGGCTGGTACGAGCCGCTGTGGAGCAGGTCGCTCAGGCGCAGCGGCTCGGCGAGGTCGTGCAACGGGGCCAGCGGACGGGGCGTCGACAGCGGGTCGCACGCGCCCACGAGGACCCTCGTCGTGCGCTCGACCATGCGGCCGAAGTGCCGGACGAGCATCGTCTTTCCGATCCCGGCCTCACCGGCCACGAGAGCCAGCTGACCGCCCGCTCCCGCTACCTCGTGCAAGAGTCGGCTCAGCTCCACCAGCAGCGGGCCGCGCTCGAGCATGCCCTCGCTGCCGAGTGCCTGATCCTCGTACCTCTGTATGTCCGGCAGGTCAGCCATGCTCCGTCTGAGGATGCTGTCCTAAAGGGATGGAATGAAAGATCGTGACGGCGTTGCCTACAACATAGAGCCCCCGCCTCGTCGTTTAAAAAAAACATCTCGGCGGGGGATGGCTGCTTCGCTCGGCCGGGCGCGTAGGCACGATATCCTACGTTTTTCCACAGCCGCGCCGGACACCCGCAATCCGCTGCGCGTTACCATCCGCTCCCCCTCACCTGACTGCTTGCTCGTGGAGCCGACTGCTCGATCCTCCAACTTCCTGCGCGAGATCATCGCCGCCGATGTCGAAGCCGGCACGCACGACGGCCGCGTCGTGACGCGCTTCCCGCCCGAGCCGAACGGTTATCCGCACATCGGCCACGCCCAGGCGATCTGCCTCAACTTCGGGCTCGCCCGGCAGTTCGGCGGGATTACCTACCTCCGCTTCGACGACACAAACCCGGAGACGGAGAGCCCGGAGTTCGTCGCGGCGCTCGAAGACGCGGTGCGCTGGCTGGGTTTCGAGCCCGCCGAGGTCCGCTTCGCGTCGGACTACTTCGAGCAGTTTTATGCGTGGGCCGTCGAGTTGGTACAGCACGGCCTCGCCTATGTCGATAGCCAGAGTGAGGAGGCGATCCGCGAGCACCGGGGGACGGTGATCGAGCCGGGGACGAACAGCCCGTACCGCGACCGGCCGGCCGAGGAGAGCCTGCGCCTGCTCGACGAGATGCGGCGCGGCGAGCACCCGGACGGGTCCCACGTCCTCCGCGCCAGGATCGACATGGCGCACCCGAACATGAAGATGCGCGACCCGCTGATGTACCGCATCCGCCGCGACGCGCACCACTACCGGCGTGGTAGCGACTGGGCGATCTACCCGCTCTACGACTGGGCGCACGGCCAGGGCGATGCCATCGAAGGCATCACGCACTCGGTATGCACGCTCGAGTTCGACGTCAACCGCCCGCTCTACGACTGGTACCTCGACGCCATCGGCATCGCCGAGCCGCGCAACCAT
>JBBSMV010000332.1:0-3103 GCA_038232975.1 Rhodothermales bacterium | reverse complement strand
TGGCTGTCGCTGCGTGGACAGCCTTACCCCAGACACGTTTCACTTTTGCCGCTCCAACCGATACCGATCTTGCCCGCCGCGGCCGGCCGCGCCGGTTGAACAAGCCCGCGTCGCCTTCGTATCTTGCCGCCCTCCACGCACCGCGCGGAGGACCACGGTGGTTGTAGCTCAGTTGGTTAGAGCGCCGGATTGTGGTTCCGGAGGTCGCGGGTTCAAGTCCCGTCTGCCACCCTGCTCGAACGGGTCACCCTTTGCGGCGGCCCGTTCGAGTTTATGCCGCGTTCGTCTAGGGGTCTAGGACGCTGGCCTTTCACGCCGGTAACACGGGTTCGAATCCCGTACGCGGTACCCTTAGGCTTGCTAAAAAAGCGCCGACGCTGAACCCAGCGTCGGCGCTTTTTGTATCCGGCGGAGAGGGGGAGGATGGGAGAGGTTTTTACCCCCATACGCCCATCCCCCAACCTCCCACACCCATCCTTAGCGCAGGCCCGGAAGGTGGCGCAGCAGGCCGAGCGCCCGCACTGTGAGGTTGGCGAAGCGCTCGTGCGAGAGGCCGAGTGCGGCCGGCGTGAGCGGCGCGCCGAGTTGCGTCGCCACGGTCTGCGCCTCGGTGTACTTCAGGAGACCCTCGCGCCCGTGCCGCCGCCCGAGGCCGGACTGCTTGAACCCGCCCATCGGCGCGTCCGTGGACGCCCACGCGGCGACGTAGGCGTCGTTGACCCCGACCGTTCCGCACGCGATCGCGGCGGCGATCCGGCGGCCGGCGGCGAGGTCGCGCGTCCACACGCTCGCGTTCAGGCCGTAGGCGCTGTCGTTCGCCCGCGCGATGGCCTCCTCGTCGGAGGCGAACGGGTAGAGCGCGGCGACAGGGCCGAAGGTCTCCTCGCGGTAGAGCGTCATGGCCTCCGTCACGCCGGTCAGCAGGGTCGGCGCGTAGAAGAGCGGGCCGAGGTAGGGGAGCCGCCGCCCGCCCGTCACGACGCTCGCGCCCTTCGCCACGGCGTCCTCAACGTGCTCGGTCACTTTGGCTAGCTGCTCCTCCGAGACGAGCGCCCCCATGTGGGCGGTGAAATCGTACCGGGCATTCAGCAGCATCGCCTCGGTCGCCGCCGCGAGGCGCGTCGTGAACTCGTCGAAAATGGAGGCGTGGACATAGAGCCGCTCGGCCGAGATGCAGAGCTGCCCGGCCGACGAGAAGCACGCCTGCCGCACGCCCTCGACGGCCTTGCCGAGGTCGGCGTCGTGGCGGACGATGAGCGGGTTCTTGCCGCCGAGCTCGAGCGAGTGGCCGGTGAGCCGGCCCGCCGCCTGCTCGGCCACGATCCGTCCGACCTCGGTGCTGCCGGTGAAGTGCAGGTAATCCACGGCCTCGATGAGCGGCTCGCCGACCTCCTCGCCCCGGCCGGGGACGACGTGGAACAGCTCGGGCGGCAGCCCGGCCTCGTAGAGGAGCTGCGCCCCCCACAGCGCCGAGAACGGCGTCAGCTCGGCCGGCTTCACCACGACGGCGTTGCCCGCCAAGAGCGCCGGGAGCGCGTCGGTGAGCGCCATCGTGAGCGGGTAGTTCCACGGCGCGATGATGCCGACGACGCCCTTCGGGTGGTGGTGGACCTCGGCCTGCGTCAGCAGCGGGACGAAGCCCGCGCGCCGCCGCGAGCGGAGGTGGCCGGGGCCGTGGACGCCGTAGTACCGGGCCACGATCGCCACGTCGGTGTACTCGAGGAAGGCATCGATCCGGGCCTTGCCGCTCTCCAGCTGGATCACGTCGAGGCCCTCCTGGGTCCGCTGGAGCAGCAGGTCGTGAAAGCGGAGCAGCACGGCGGCGCGCTCTCCGATGGGCCGCACTGCCCACCGGGTCTGCGCCCGTCGTGCGCGCGCGACGGCGAAGCGCACGTCGTCGGCCGTGCCGAGCAGGACCTCGCCGACCGGCTCGCCGGTGAAGGGGGCGGTGACGGCGTAGGCCTCGCGCTCACCGCCGCAGAGCGTGGCCCCGGCGGCGAGGCGGCGAAGGGTGGCGGCCGAGAGGCGCGGCGGCAGCGACGACGAGGGCGCGGCGTCGGCCGTCAGGACGTGGGCGAGGGCGGCGTCTTGGACTTGCATCGGAGGATCAGGAGATAGGGGAGAGGGCAGGCCGCACGGCGCGGGCACCAGCGCGGAGCGCGAGCAGCAGGCCGAGCGGGAGGACGGCCGGGTGGAGGTCCTGCGGTAGCACCGGCTCGAAAAGCACCACGCCGAGGGTGACAGCGGCCGTCAGCGCCCCGTACACCCGCAGCCCCCGGCTCCGGTTGCGCCGCGCGAGCAGAACCGCCGCGGCGAGGTGGGCCGGCCACGCCCAGGCGAGGTTCCAGTTCGGCCCCGTCACCGCGTGCTCGGTCCCCAGCCACAGCCACGCAATCAGGACCCCGGCCAGCCCGACGACGGCGAACAGCGCCACGTCGAACCGGCGTCCGATCCGCTGCCACGATGCCCGCCGGACCGTCATCGCCGCCGCGCCCACGCCGAGCGCGAGGAGGAGCCAGGCGAGGAGCGTCGGCCAGTCGAACGCCTCCTCGGGCATCCCCGCGCCGGGCACCCAGAAGAGGGTGTCGCGCCGGGCGACGAGCGGGCGGCCGTCGAGCGTCGCCGCGTCGAAGGCGCGCATCAGCTCGAGCGGCAGGAACATGGCCTCGCGCGGGGTCGCCGCGCGGTCCGTCGGCGCGCCGAGGCCGAGGTCAATGCCGAGGTCGGTGAGCGGGGCGGCCTCGAGGTAGGGCTGGAGGAGGTCGCGGAAGCTCCGGCCGGGCGGGGCGTAGGAGCCGTAGTCGAGCCGCTGCCCGAGGGCGGCTTCGAGCGCGTCGCGCGGCCGGGTCGAGCAGTTGTCGAAGAAGAAGTCGTAGCGGTAGGCGCGGCGCTCGGGGAGGTAGTTGGTCTCCAGAAACTGGAACAGGGCCTGCTTCGCCTCGGCCGGGAGACCGAGCCGCTGCTCGATGACGGGGCGTTCGAGGTAGCGGTACTCGGCGACGGTCCGCTCGGTGGGGGCGACCGCGAGCTGGTAGTCGAGCAGCCCGCGCGCGAAGCGGGCCAGGACGAACGGCTGGTCGAAGTCGAACGTGCCGTAGTTGTA
>JBBSMV010000331.1:0-3115 GCA_038232975.1 Rhodothermales bacterium | reverse complement strand
GCTTTTCGAGTCGAGGCTGCCGGTGGGCTCGTCGGCGAAGAGGACGGCTGGCTCGCCGGCGACGGCGCGCGCCACGGCGACGCGCTGCTGCTGCCCGCCCGAGAGCTGCGTGACGGGCTTGGCCTCCAGCCCGCCGAGGTCCACGCGCCCGAGCACCTCGGCGACGCGCGCGCGGACGCGCGGGCGCTTCCACTTCTTGACCTCCAGCCCGTAGGCCACGTTCTCGCCTACCGTCATCGTCGGGAAGAGCGCGTAGTTCTGGAAGACGAGGGCCGTCGGGCGGCGCTGCGGCGGCGCGCCCGTCACGTCGGCCCCAGCGATCTCGACGCGCCCGGCGTCCGGCGTCTCGAAGCCGGCCACGAGCCGGAGCAGCGTCGTCTTGCCGCAGCCGCTCGGGCCGAGCAGCGAGAAGAAGCTGCCGCGCGGCACCGCCAGCGTCACGTCGTCCACGGCCGTGAGGCTGCCGTAGCGCTTGGTGACGCCGTCGAGCAGGATACCCTCGGCGTGTCGGGTGTCGGGTGTCGAGGGTCGAGGGTCGGGTGTCGAGGGTCGAATGGTCATGCGTGGCACCCACTCGACCTTCGGCATTCGTCGCTCGTCACTTCTTGAGCGCCTTCGTGACCTTCTCGGCGGCCTCCTTGAGCTGGATCGCCGACTCGATCTCGATGCCGGAGTTCCGGATGATCTCCATGCCCTCCTCGGCGTTGGTGCCCTGGAGCCGGACGATCAGCGGGACCTGGATGTCCACGTTCTTCGCCGCCTCGACCACGCCGCGCGCCACGCGGTCGCAGCGGACGATCCCGCCGAAGATGTTGACCAGGATCGCCTCGACGTTGGGGTCCGAGAGGATGATCCGGAAGCCGGCCTCGACGGTCCCGGCGCTGGCGGTCCCGCCGACGTCGAGGAAGTTGGCCGGCTCGCCGCCAGCGAGCTTGATCAGGTCCATCGTCGCCATCGCCAGGCCCGCACCGTTGACCATGCAGCCGACGTTGCCGTCGAGCTTGATGTAGTTCAGGTTGTGCTTGCCGGCCTCGACCTCGAGCGGGTCCTCCTCGGCCTCGTCGCGCATCGCGGCGAGGTCCTTGTGCCGGAAGAGCGCGTTGTCGTCGAGGTTGACCTTGGCGTCGAGCGCGACGACCGTGCCCTGCTCCGTCAGCACGAGCGGGTTGATCTCGGCAATCGTCGCGTCGCTCTCGCGGTAGGCACGGTAGAGCGCGGTGACGAACCTGGCGGCCTCCTTCATCTGCGCGCCTTCGAAGCCGAGCTTGCGGGCGACGTACTGCGCCTGGAAGCGCTGGAGGCCGAGCGCCGGGTCCACCCACACCTTGACGATCTTCTCCGGCGTCGCGGCCGCCACCTCCTCGATCTCGACGCCGCCCTCGGTGGACGCCATGACGACGTCCATCTTCCGGGCACGGTCGAGCGTTACGCCGACGTAGAACTCGTGGGCGATGTCCTCGGCGGCGGTGACGAGGATTTTCTTGACCTCCTGCCCCTCCGGCCCGGTCTGCGGCGTCTTGAGCTGCATCCCGAGGATGGCCTGCGCCTTCTCGCGCACCTCCTCGATGCTCCGGGCGAGCTTGACGCCGCCGCCCTTGCCGCGCCCGCCCGCGTGGATCTGCGCCTTGACGACCCACATCCCGACGCCCTCCTTCTCCATCGCCTCGGCGGCTTCGACGGCCGCCTCGACGGTGTCGGCCACGCGCCCGCGCTGGACGGCGACGCCGTAGGTTCCGAGGATGTCCTTCGCCTGGTATTCGTGGACTTTCATAGGGTGGGCTGTCGTGTGGAGGAGAGGGGGCGAGGGCCGGGAAGCTACGGACGAACGGTTTGAGTTCGGGCCGGGGGGTGTGAGTTCTCGATCAACCGCCGCTCGGCACGTGCTCCTCGGCGGGGCAGGCATCCCCCGTAGGGGCGTAGCGGTGCTACGCCCCTACGGGCTCGGAGCGCGACGGCCTCGGTACCTTTGCGGGTTTCTTCTTCCACACCCCCACACCCCCACACCCCCACACCCCCATCACCACCTTCGACCGCCACATCATCGCCCGGTTTCTGGCCGCGACGGCGCTGCTCGTCGGGCTGCTGATCGTGTTCTTCGTCGTGCTCGACTACCTCGAGTACGTGGACGACTTCATGGACCGGGGCGCGACGGTGCGCGAGGTCTTCGGGACGTACTACCTCAACTACGTCCCCGAGATCGTCCGGCTGACGAGTCCGCTGGCGGTCTTCCTCGCGGCGATCTACGTGACGGGGCGGCTCGCGCAGAGTATGCAGCTCGTGGCCCTCCTGTCGAGTGGGGTCTCGCTGGTGCGGATCATGGTGGCGTTCGTGCTCGTCGGCCTCGTCGTGACGGGGTTCATGTTCTGGTTCAACGGCTGGGTGGTGCCGCGCACGAACGCGGTCGTGATCGAGTTTCAGAGCCAGTACTACAAAAAGGCCCCGGCGCAGTCGGAGACCAGCCAGATTCACCGGCAGAACAGCCCCGGCTCGGTCCTCTCGGTCGGCTTCTTCGACCAGCGCACCGAGCAGGCGTACCGGGTCTCGCTCGAAGACTTCGAGGACGCCGACGGCGCGCCGGGGGCCGAGCGCCTCGCCCGGCGGCTCGACGCCGAGTCGATGCAGTGGGTGGACTCGCTCGGGGTGTGGCGGCTGCGCGAGGTGACGATCCGCCGGTTCGGTGCGGCGGGGGCGATGTCTTATGAGGAGGTGGCGGAGCTGGACACCGCGCTCCAGGTGCTCCCGCGCGACCTCGCCCGCACCGAGCGCGACGCCGAGCGCCTGACGATCCCCGAGGCGCGCGACTACCTCGGCGCGCTCCGGCGCTCGGGGGCGGACCGGCTCGGGCGGCCGCTCGTGAGCTACTACGGCAAGTTCTCCTACCCCATCGCCAATTTGATCCTCGTGGTCATTGGCGTGGCCCTCGCGTCGGTGCGGCGGCGGGGCGGGCAGGCGGTGCAGTTCGGGATCGGGCTGCTCGTGGCGTTCGTCTACCTGGCGCTCCAGAAGCTGAGCGAGCCGGTCGGCTACGCCGAGGCCGTGCCGCCGGTGGTGGTGGCGTGGCTGCCGCACGCGCTCTTCGCTGCCCTCGCCGTGGCCCTCGTCTGGCACGCCCGGC
>JBBSMV010000330.1:0-3162 GCA_038232975.1 Rhodothermales bacterium | reverse complement strand
GCCAGCGCGGGTATAGGCCGAGGGGCTACGTTCGAGCTCCGGCTACCGCGAGCGCAGAGCGTCGGTAGCGCGTAACGCCCACCCGCCTGTGTTCCTCGTTTCTTGATACGGGAACCGAGTCGTGGGCTCCAACCTTAAGGAGAACTAAGGTAAGAGACCGGACCGGGTGCCGATACCATGGGTACCTTGATCTCCGTGATGCCTACTACGCTCCGCACATATCGCCTCGCGCCTGCGCTGCTCGCCCTCGTCCTGGTGTTGACGGGGACAGGACCGCTGCTGGCCCACCTCTGCGCGGGAGCCGCCCTACACGCGACCGTAACGGAACAGGCTCATCACTGCTGCAGGGACGACTGTCCCGAGCGCTCCAACGCCCCGGCCGAGGAAGCCCCCGCTGGCGACGCCTGCTGTGTGGTCGCCCCCGCCGCACCTGCGGAAAGCGTCGCCGTCGCGGCACCGGCTGCGCCGAGCGTGGACGGGGCGCTGCTCGCCGTCGTCACCACGGCCTGGGCGGAGGTCACGGAGGCCCCGCCCGTCCGGTCCGCGCCGGCCGACACCGGACCGCCCCCACACGTCCGGTCTCACCTCGCCCTCTCGGTCCTGCTGATCTGATCGGCCCCCGGTACCCCGGCGGTCCGCGCACCCGCGCCGCTGCCGCTCGTCCCGTGGCTTCTCTCTCAGATCAGCAAGATCATGGCTCCATCCCGCGCAGCGCGCCCCGCGCTACTGGCCTGCGCCCTTGCCCTCGGCCTCGCCTTCACCGGCGACGCCCACGCCCAGGCTCCCGACACCACCACGCTCTGGCTCGACGCGCTCCTCGCCGAGGTCGAAGCCGCCAACCCGACGCTACGGGCCGCCCGGCTCGAAGCCGCCGTCCGCGCTGAAGTAGGTGCTCAGGTCGGCGCGCTGCCCGACCCGACCGTCTCCGTCACGGCGTTCCCGTACCCGCTCGTGACGGCGCTCGGCGCGCAGCGCTCGCAGTGGCGCGTCGAGCAGATGGCCCCGTGGCCCGGCACCCTCGCCCTCCGCGAACGCGCGGCCGATCTGGGTGCCGAGGTCGCGGGCTACGAAGCCGATGCGCTCGCCCTCGACCTCGGCCTTCAGGTCAAGCGGGCCTATTACACGCTCTACCAACTCCAGCGCACCGACGCGCTCATCCGCACGTTCCGCGAGCGGCTCGACGCCTTCACCGAGGCCGCCGCCGTCCGCTACGAGGTGGGGCGAGGGCCGCAGGGGGCCATCCTCCAGGTCGGGCTCGAAGAGGAGCGGCTGGGCGCCCGCCTGCTCGACCTCGACGCCCGACGGGAGGCCGCGCTCCAGACCCTCGCCCGGCTCACCGACCGCCCCGGCCTCGTCTTCGCCGAGGCCCTCGTGCTCGAACCGCCGCCGCTGCCGAATGCTGACGAAGCGCTCGCCGAGGTCGCCCTCCGGCTCCGCCCCGAGGTGCGGGCGCTCGACACGGCCGCCGAGCGAGCCGAGGTCGAGGTCGCCCTCGCGCAGAAGGCGTTCTACCCCGACCTCGGCCTCGGCGTGACCTACTTCGACGTGACGGAGCGCAACGTGCCGCCGACGGCCGACGGGACGGACGCGCTCGCGGTGATGCTCATGGCGAAGATCCCGCTCCAGCGCGGGCGTCTCCGCGCCCGGCTCGACGAGGCCCGGCTCCGGCAAGCGCAGGTCGAAGCTCGGCAGGAGGCGCTGGAGACGGCGATCACGACCGAGCTCGCCGAGGTCGCCTACGCCGCCCGCCGGGAGGCCGAAACCCTCGCGCTCTTCCGCAACCGCCTCGTCCCGCAGGCCCAGGCGACGGTCGAGTCCGTGCTCGCCGCCTACACCACCGGCGAGGCCGACTACGCCGCCTTCCTCGACGCCGAGCGCTCCCGCTTTCAGGTCCAGCTCGGCCTCGAAGACGCGCTCGGCCGCTACCTCGACACTACGGCCCGGCTGGAGCGCGCCCTCGGTGGGGCCACGCTCCTCGACCTCGCCGCCGGCACCTCGGACGCCCCTGATCTCCCCGAAGACTCCCGACTCCGATGAAGACCACAACTCAGACACCCACGCAGCCCGCGGCCCCGCCCGAGCGCTCGCCCTATGCCAGACCCGAGTCGCCGCGCCCGAAGCGCCGGAAGGCCGTGCTCGTCATGAGCGCGCTCGTCGTGCTCCTCGTCGCCGTCGGCCTCGCCTGGACGGTCTTCCGCGGGGAGAGCGCCGACCCCGTCGGGGAAGCCCCACCCGCCGCCGCGCCCGGCGATGGTGGCGCAGCCGGCGAAGCGGCCGGTTCGCCTGGTGGCCTCGCTGCCAGAGACCTCGACGGCGACGGCGTCGTCTACCAGAGCGGGATGCACCCGTGGATCGTCGAGGACGAGCCCGGCCAGTGCCCGATCTGCGGGATGGACCTCGTGCCCGTCGAGGTGTCCGGTGTGACGGAAGGTACCGTCGAGATCGACCCCGTGACGCAGCAGAACATCGGCGTGCGGACGGCCCCCGTCCGGGTTCAGGCGATCAGCCGCGACCTCCGTGCGACGGGCGTCTTCGAGGCGAGCGACCGCGCCCGCGAGGCCGTCAGCCTCAAGGTCGGCGGCTGGGTCGAGCGGCTCTACGTCGACGCCGAGGGCGACCGCGTCCGCGCCGGCCAGCCGCTGCTGGCGCTCTACAGCCCCCAGCTCGTCTCGACGCAGGAGGAGTATCTGCTGGCGCTCCGCCACCGCGAACTGTTGGGCGGCGGCGACGGCGACCGACTCGTCGAAGCGGCCCGCCGCCGACTCCTCCTCTTCGACATCAGCCCCGAGCAGATCGAGCGGCTGGAGACCACGGGCGAGGTCACGCGGACGCTCACGATCTACGCGCCTGCCGGCGGCACCGTAACCCAGAAGCGCGTCATCGAGGGGATGCAGGTGCAACCGGGCGCGACGCTCATGGAGATCGTGGACCTCTCCGGGCTGTGGCTCCAGGTGGACGTGCCCGAGCAGGACCTCGGCTGGGTGGATGTCGGCACCCGCGCCGTCGTCCGGATCGAGAGCCAGCCGGGGCAAGAGCTCACCGGACGGGTCGAGTACGTCTACGACACGCTCGACCGGGCCACGCGCACGGGCACGGCGCGTGTCGCCGTCCCGAACCCCGGCCGCCGGATCAAGCCGGGGATGTACGCCACGGCCACCCTCT
>JBBSMV010000329.1:0-3170 GCA_038232975.1 Rhodothermales bacterium | reverse complement strand
GAAGTGCCCGGACTATTCATCCCAACCCCAACCGTCATGCACCACGCACTACGCTTCACCCTCATGCTGGCCGCCATGCTCGCGCTCGCGCTGCCCGCTCCGGCGCAGATCCTCGAAACGGCAGAAGTCGTCGACTACTTCCTCTACGGCACGGCGGGCGGCGGCCTCGCCGACACCGGCAACCAGGTCTGGAGCCAGGACTCGCCCGGCATCATCGACGTGGCGGAGACGAGCGACCGCTTCGGCAACGCCCTCGCCGCAGGCGACTTCGACAACGACGGCTTCGACGACCTCGCCGTCGGGGCCAGTGGCGAAGGGTACCCCCTCACGAATGGCACGACCGCTTCTCTTGCAGGAGGCGTCCATGTGCTCTACGGCTCCAGCAGCGGGCTGTCCAGCCGCAATCAACGCTGGAACCAAAGCTCCCCCGGCATCACCTTCGCCGTCGAGACCGGGGACCGTTTCGGCTACGCCCTCACGGCGGGCGACTTCAACGCCGATGGGCGCGACGACCTCGTGATCGGCGTGCCCTTTGAGGACATCGGTGCCGTCCAGGACGCCGGGTTCGTCCATGTGCTCTACGGCGCGTCGGGCGGGCTGACCGGCACGGGGGCGCAGTCCTACAGCCAGGACACGATCGGCAACGGCACCGCCGTCGAGACGGGCGACCGCTTCGGCAACGCACTGGCGGCGGGCGACTTTGGCGGCGACGGCCGCGACGACCTCGCCATCGGGTCGCCTTATGAGGACTGGAACACCTTCACGGACGCCGGAGTGTTCCAGGTGCTCAACGGCACACCGACTGGCCTCACCCTCACCAATACTCAGCTTTGGGTCCAGGGAGTAGGCGGCCTCGTTGGCAACCCGACCGAGGCGGGAGCTACCTTCGGTTTCTCACTGGCGGCGGGCGACTTTGACGGCGACAACCGCGACGACCTCGCCATCGGTTCTCCCTTCGAAGACCTCGGTAGCGGCCTCACCAACGCGGGCGTGACCACGGTGCTCTACGGGGCCGGTGCAGGCCTCACCGCGACCGGCGGACAGTCCTGGCAGCAGAACGTCCCGGGCGTCCAGGGCTCCGTTGAGGCCGGCGACGAGTTCGGCCGCTCGCTCACCGTCGGCGACTTCGACGGCAACGGCCGCGACGACCTCGCCATCGGCGTCCCCGGCGAGGGCGTCACCGCCAACGGCGACACCGACCAAGGAGCTATCAATGTCCTCTACGGATCGAGCGCCGGCCTCACCGCCGACGGCGACGACTACTGGCACCAGGACGTTGGCTCGCTCAAGGAGGTCGCCGAGGCCGGTGACAGCTTCGGCTGGTCCATCGCCTCGGGCGACTTCGACGGCGACGGCCGCGACGACCTCACCGTCGGCGTGCCCTACGAGGACTTCGATGGGCTGACCAACGCCGGCGTCGCCCAGACGCTCTACGGCGCGAGCGGGGGGCTGACTGACGTTGGCAACCAGCTCTGGTACCAGGGCGCTGCCGCGCCGCTCACGCTGGTATTCGCACCCATCAATCCGCCGGCCCCGGTTGTTATCGCTCGTGGCGAGACCGGGAGCTTCTCAGCCACCTTCACCACTGGCCCGAACGTGCCGGAGTCCTTCGAGTACTGGACCGAGGCCGTGCTTCCCAACGGCAACGTGTTCGGCCCGCTCGTCGGCCCCAACACCCTCATGCTGGACCCGGACGCGACCGTCTCGCTGATCTTCAGCCTACGCATCCCCAACAGCGCGCCGCTGGGCAGCTACACGCACCGGATGGAAGCGGGTACGTTCCCCAACGATATCCTCGTCAGCGATAGCTACGGTGCGACCGTGGTCAACAGCGCGGCGCGCGAGGGGGATCTGGCCGGAGACCCGGGCGGCGACGAGTGGCTGGCCTATGATGCCGAGGGCAACCTCCTCGAAGCCGGGACGGTGACCGATCTGCGCGGCCTGGCGCAAGACGAGAGCGATGCAGCCGCGACGGCAGAGGCTCCGGCCGCCGCGAGCGAGGCGGGCGTGCCCGACGCGCCGGTGCTCCACGCGGCCTACCCCAACCCGTTCAGCCGACAGGCGACGGTAGGCTTTGCACTGCCCTCATCGCAGCGCGTGCGGCTCGCGGTCTACGACGTGCTCGGGCGCGAGGTCGCCGTGCTCCTCGACGGCACGGTGGAGGCCGGCACGCACGAGGCCGTCCTCGAGGCAGACACTCTGCCGAGTGGGGTCTACGTCGTGCGGTTGATGACGGCCGGCGGCATCGCCCAGACGCAGCGGCTGACGCTCCTGCGCTAGCTCCGCTCGCACCCCAGCCCTGCCGGGGCGGCGATCCACTGCGGGTTGCCGCCCCGTTTGCGTTCGGGCCGGGGGGCGGTGGTTTCGGCGGCGATGTCCGGTCGGCGGCGGCGATGGCGTGACTAGGAGAAACGGGCCTCCACGGAGCGCCCAGCCCTCCTCCTCCCCATCCCCGACTGCCATGAAACGCACGCTGCGCTTCCCCCTCCTGCTCCTGGTCGCCCTCGACCTCGCTGGGGCACCGACCGCGAGCGCGCAGCAGCGCGCCACCCCGACCGACCGGCTCGACGCGCCGGAGCGCCTGCCCCTCAGCCTCCTGCTGACGGCGGCCCTCTTCTATGGTGCCTGACCCGCACGCGTTGAGCCACCCCTCGACGTAGAAGGGCTTATTTATCGAGCTCCGTCCACCCGCTCTACGACCGCCATGCCCGGTATCCGTCGTCTCTCGCTTCTCTGCCTCCTGGGGCTCACCGCGCCCTCGGCCCTCGCTCAGCCCGACGGCGCGCTCGTCGCTGCCTGGAACGAGCGGGCCTACGAGATCGCCTACGCCGAGGACCAGTTCTTCACCTTCAAGGGGCACCGGGCCTTCTCGATGATGCACCTCGCGATGCACGACGCCCTCAACACCATCGAACCCCGATACACGCGCTACGTCTGCGCCGCCGCGCCCTCCGATGCCGACCCAACGGCCACCGCCGCGCAGGCCGCCTACGAGGTGCTCATCGCGCACTATCCCGATCAGCAGTCCGTACTCGCCGAGGAGCTCCGACGCTGGCTCGACCCCGTGCTGGCCGGGCAGCGGAAGGCGCGAGGCGTCGCCCTCGGCCGGGCATGCGCCTCCGCCATCCGGGCCCTCCGCGAGGGCGACGGCTGGGACGAGCCGGGGGACT
>JBBSMV010000328.1:0-3202 GCA_038232975.1 Rhodothermales bacterium | reverse complement strand
TGGCTCGTCGGGCCGGGGCAGCGGGCGCTGGGCCAGGCCGTCGGCTACCACGCGCCGCCCCGCGCCCGCCTCGTCCGCGTCGCCCACCGCCACCCGACGGCGGTCTACCTCGGCTTCATCACCACGGTCACGCTCCTCGCCCTTGCCGGCGTGCTGTGGCTCGCGGCCGAAGCCGGGGCCGGGGTCGAGGCGATGCTCCTCACGGCGGCGGCGGCGTTCCTGCCCCTCCTCGACTTCGCGGTCACGTTCGCCAACTTCAACGCGGCCCGCCTCCTGCCGCCCTCGCAGCTCTCCCGCCTCGATTTCAGCGACGGCATCCCCGAGGACTACCGGACGTTCGTCGTCATCCCGACGCTCCTCTCGTCGCCCGAGAACGCCCTCGCCCAGGTCGAGGCCCTCGAGGTCCACGCGGCGGCGAACCCCGACCCCGCGCTCCGCTTCGCGCTCCTGACCGACTTCCGCGACGCCGACGAGCAGCACAGGCCAGGCGACGACGAGGTCGTCGAGGCCGCCGCCGCCGCCGTCCGCGACCTCAACGCCCGCACCGGCCGCGCCGGGGGCGATGGGGCACCGGGCTGGGACCGCTTCTTCCTGCTCCACCGCGAGCGCCGCTGGAACCCACAGCAGGGCGTCTGGATGGGCTGGGAGCGCAAGCGCGGCAAGCTCGAAGAGTTCAACGAGCTCCTCCGCGACCCCGACGCCGACACGACCTACACCGTGGTGGAGGGCGACTTCCGCGAGGCCGTCCGGGGCGACGCCGTCCGCTGCGTCGTCACGCTCGACGCCGACACCCGGCTCCCGCCCGACGGAGCCGTGGACCTCGTGGCAACGGCGGCGCACCCGCTCAACGTCCCCCGGTATTCGGCCGAGACGGGCCGCGTCGTCGAGGGCTACGGCATCCTGCAGCCCCGCGTCTCGATCGTCCCCGAGGGCAGCCTGCGGTCGCCGTTCTCGCGCATCTACTCGGGCAACATCGGCGTCGACCCGTACACGAACGCCGTCTCCGACGCCTACCAGGACCTCTTCGGCGAGGGCATCTATACGGGCAAGGGGCTCTATGACGTGGATGCCTTCCGGCAGACCCTCGCCGGGTCAGTCCCCGAGAACGCCGTCCTCTCGCACGACCTCCTGGAGGGCAACCACGCCCGCGCCGGCCTCGTGACCGACATCGAGGTGTTCGACGACTACCCCTCGCGCTACAGTACGTGGGCGATGCGGCTCCACCGCTGGGTGCGCGGCGACTGGCAGCTCCTGCCGTGGCTGTGGCCCGCCGTGCGCGACGCCGCCGGGCAGTGGCGGCGCAACCCGCTCTCGGTCGCCGGCCGGTGGAAGATTTTTGACAACATGCGGCGCTCGCTGACGCCGCCGGCGCTCGTGGTCTTCCTCGTGCTCGCGTGGACGGTCCTCCCCGGCTCGCCGTTCGTGTGGACGCTGATCGCCCTCCTCGTCCTGGCGTTCCCGATCTACGCGCCCTTCGCCGACGCCTTCCTCCGGCAGCCGGCGGACACCGTCTCGTCGAGCTACTTCCGGCACGCGTGGGAGGACCTCAAGCTGAACGCGCTCCAGACTGGCCTCTCGGCCGTCTTCCTCGCCCACCAGGCGGTCGTAATGCTCGACGCGATTGGGCGGACGCTGTGGCGGCTCTTCGTCTCCAACAGAGACCTCCTCGAATGGGTGACCGCGCACCAGGCCGAGCAGGGGGCGAAAGACATCCCGCGCTCGCTCTGGCTCTCGACGGCAATCGGCGTGGCGGTGCTCGTGCTGATCTCGATTGCCGAGCCGATCTCGTGGCTCGTCGCCCTGCCCTTTGCCGTCGCGTGGATCGCGGCTCCGTGGGTGGCAAAAGCCGTCAGTGCGCCGACGCGGCCCGAGCAGTACAACCTGACGTTCGCCGACACGCGGCGGCTCCGTACGCTCGCGAGGCGGACGTGGCGCTACTTCGACGAGTTCCTCGGGCCGGACGACCGCTGGCTGATCCCAGACAACCTCCAGGTCAAGCCCGCCCAGGGCCTCGCCCGCCGGACGTCACCGACGAACGTCGGGCTCGGCTTCAACGCCGTCCAGGCCGCGCACGACTTCGGCTACATCCCGCGCACCGAGGAGGTCCGCCGTCTCGGGGCGATGCTCGACGCCGTGGAGGCGCTCGAGAAGCACCGGGGGCACCTCTACAACTGGTACGCCACCGACACCGGGGCGGTGATGCACCCGCGCTACGTCTCGACGGTCGACTCGGGGAATCTGGCCGGCTCGCTCGTCGTCGTAAAGCAGGGGCTGGCCGAGGTCGCCGACGCGCCGTGGCCGAACCCGGCGCTCGCCGACGGGCTGCGCGACACGCTCGTTGCCCTCGACGAGACGCTCGCCGAGGTCCCGGCCGAGGGGCTCGACCGCGCCGCCCTCACGGCTGCGCGCCACCGCCTCGGCGCCGCGCTCGACCGGCCGACGCCGACGACGCTCTCCGAGTGGCGCGACCGGCTCGACGCGCTCCTCGCCGCCGCCGATCTGGAGGCCGCCGCCGACTTCACGCCGCCGGTCGACTGGCGCGACGAGGACGTGGCGGAGCTGCACACCTGGGCCGGGCAACCTCGCGCCCAACTCCAGATGGCCCGCGACGAACTGCTCGCCCTCGCCCCGTGGCTCGGCGACCGGAAGCCCGTCGCCGAAGCGCTCGACACGGCTCCGACGCTCGACGCGCTCTTCGACCGGACGAGCGCGCTCCTGCGCGACAGCGGTGCGGCAACCGACATCGCCCATCTCCAGGCCGGGGCCGACGCCCTCGCCGCGCTCCTCAGTGCAGCCCGCGACCTCGTGGCTCGCGCCGACGCGCTCGTGCGCGGGATGGACTTCACGATGCTCTACAACACGGAGCGCGACCTCTTCTCGATTGGCTACGACGTGGACCGCGGGCGCTTCGACGGGAGCACCTACGATCTCCTAGCGAGTGAGGCGCGCCTCGCGTCGTACCTCGCGATCGGCAAGGGCGAGGTGCCACCGGAGCACTGGTTCCGGCTCGGGAGGCCGACCCGGAGCACGCGCGGGCGCAAAGTCCTCCTGTCGTGGAGCGGGACGATGTTCGAGTACCTGATGCCGCTCCTCTTCATGCGGAGCTACCCCCGGACCCTCCTCGACGAGACCCTCTTCAACGCCGTCTCGATCCAGCGTTACTACGGCCGGAGCAAGAACCGCCCGTGGGGAATCTCCGAGA
>JBBSMV010000327.1:0-3207 GCA_038232975.1 Rhodothermales bacterium | reverse complement strand
GCTCGCGCGTGGTCGAGGCGTCGGCCTGGGAGAAGCTGTCGAAGATCAGCCCGAGCTTGTCGGCCGGAATCCCGATCCCGGTGTCGGCCACCTCGAAGTGGACGAGCCACGGGGCGGCCTCCTCCGGGGCCTGGGCCGAGACGTGGACGCAGACGCTCCCGGCGTCGGTGAACTTGACCGCGTTGCCGACGAGGTTGACGAGCACCTGGCGCACGCGCGTGATGTCGCCGACGACGGTGCGCGGCACGCCGTCGTCAATCAGGTAGGCCAGCTCGACGCCCTTCTCGGCCGCCCGCGCCGCCACGAGGTCGAGCGCCTCCTCGACGCAGGTGCGGACGTCGAACGGGTGCCGCTCGAGGTCGAGCCGCCCGGCCTCGATCTTCGAGAAGTCGAGGATGTCGTTGATCAGCGCCAGGAGCGCGTCGCCGCTCGTGCGGATGGTCTCGACGAAGTCGCGCTGCTCGGCGTCGAGCGGCGTCTCGAGCAGGAGGCTCGTCATCCCGATCACGCCGTTCATCGGGGTGCGGATCTCGTGGCTCATGTTGGCGAGGAACTCGCTCTTGGCCCGCGTCGCGGCTTCGGCCGCCGCCATCGCCCGGCGCAGCTCGGTCTCGGCCGCCTTCGCCTCGGAGATGTCCCGCAGGATGCCGACCATGCCGACGACGGCGTCCTGGTCGTCGCGGAGCGGCACCTTCGAGGAGAGGATCCACCGAGACGTGCCGCCAATGGTGACGTGTTCCTCCTTCTCGATCTGGGGGACGCCGCTTTCCATCACCTGCCGGTCCACGGCCCACAGCGCCTCGGCCATCGGCTCGGGGAGCGTGTCGAAGACCGTCAGCCCGAGCGTCGGCTCGACGGCGTCGTAGCCGATCAGGCGGGCGTCGGCGATGTTGCGCATGATGCAGCGGCCCGCGCGGTCTTTGGCGAAGATCGGGTCGGGGACGGCGTCGATCACCGTGCGCAAGAGGGCCTGCTGCTCGGCCCGCTCGGCCCGGCTCTCCCGGAGGGACCGGAGGGCACGGATGCGAGCGGCCGCCGCGATGTAGATCACGCAGAGCGCGCCGACGACGGCGATCAGCGCCATCACCGGGTCGGTCTGCGGGGCCGGCGTCGCAGTGAGGGCGAGGGCGGCGGCGAAGAGCGCGAGGAAGTGGACCCGGATGGGCCGGAGGCGGGAGACGGAAAAGCTCAGCCCGAGCGCGCAGGCGTGCGCGGTGAACGAAAGCCCGATCACGTAGACCGGGGCGAGGTGGTTCCGCGCCGCCACCCACACGAAGTGGATGAATATCACGTACACCATCACGCTTACGGCGTGGACGAAGTACGGCCGGAACCGCTCGGCGTAGGAGGCGACGCCCAGCGCCAGCAGCAACGCGGCGAGGGCGAGGCGGGCGGAGAACGGGTCGTCGTAGCCTGCCTCATCGAGGCGGTAGGAGAGGCCGAAGACCGGGAGGGCGAGGGCCGCGAACCAGCAGGTCACGCGGTACGTGCGGATCACCCGTTCGCTGACGCGCGGAGCCGGCCCGTCTCGCCCCACCGGCCGGCCGGGGTGTGCAGAGGCAGGCGGGGCGGAGGAGGGGAGCGGCGGCATACGAGGGCGGCGTGCAAAGCGGCGTCGTGCAAGAGACGCTCACTGAACGGAGAGCCGCAGCGAGGTCGCCCCTCGTTATCGGCAGCCTGAGGCGGGTGCATAAGCCGCCGCCGCCCGCCAGCCTCTGCAAAAAAGCCGCGCTGATGAACGTCGGCGCGGCCTCTCTGAAGCGGGTCTGGCCGGGAAGTCGCTACCCGATCCTCCCGGTTCGGCAGGCACCTCAGCCGTCGTCGCGGTCGTTGACGCGGGCGGGCGGGGCCGTGGCCTCGACCGCCTTGAAGCGCTCGGCGACGACGTAGTGGTGCTCGGCCCCCTCGGGCACGAGCCACGAGTCGCCCTTCTGGAGCGTGACCTTCTGCCCGCCGAGGTGGAGCGTCGCCTCGCCCTCGATCACGAAGCCGACGGTCTCGTAGGGGCGGGTGTGGGGCTTGAGGCCGTCGGTTGGGCCTTGCTCCCACAGCCGCATCGAGACGCGGGTGCCGGAGACGAGGTAGGTCTGCCCCATCTCGCCGGTGGGGGAATGCGCGGAGTCTACTTTTTTGACGGTGGTGTCTGCCATGATGAGGAGGGGCGTAGGTGAGAGAAGAGAGGACCGCCTTCAATGGCGAAGCCGCGAGGCGGTTTCGGACAGAGGGCAGAGGGCAGAGAGGAGCTGGCAAAGGTACCCGCCGTTGTGCCACGCGCCCGTAGGGGCGACCCCACGTGGTCGCCCTGGTGGGGAATGGTGCGAGGGCCGGACATGGCGCGCCATGTCCCCACAGCCTTACCGTCCACCGTCTGACTGTCATCCTGACACACGTGCGGCGCGTGGTACGGATTTCGAAAGGCAGCGACCTGCTAATCCCCCTCCCGAACTCCAAAATCGAAATGAACCTCCAGAAATTTACCGTCAAGGCGCAGGAGGCCGTGCAGGCGGCGCTCGAGCTCGCCGCCAGCCTCAACCACCAAGGCGTTGAGCCACCGCACCTCATGAAGGCGTTCCTCGCCGACGAAGGCTCCGTCGTGCGGACGCTGCTCTCCCGCCTCAACGCCAACCTCGACTTCATCGCCGCCCGGACGGACGAGGCGCTCGGCAAGCTCCCCAAAGTCTCCGGCGCGAGCGTCAGCGGGCAGTACGTCGGGGCCGACCTGAACAAGGTCTTCGACCGGGCGCTCCAGGAGGCCGAGGGCCTCGGGGATGAATACGTCGCCACCGAGCACCTCCTCCTCGCCCTCGCCGAGAGCGACGGCGCGGTGGGCCAGGCGCTGCGCGAGCAGAACGTCACGAAAGAGCGCGTCCTCCAGGCCATGCAGCAGATGCGCGGCGGGCAGCGCGTGACCGACCCCTACGCCGAGGCCAAGTACGAGGCCCTCAACCGCTATGCCCGCGACCTCAACGACCTCGCCCGCAAAGGCAAGGTAGACCCCGTGATCGGGCGCGACGAGGAGATCCGCCGCGTGCTCCAGATCCTCTCGCGCCGGACCAAGAACAACCCGGTGCTCGTCGGCGAGCCGGGCGTCGGCAAGACGGCCATCGCCGAGGGCCTCGCCATCCGCATCGTGCAGGGCGACGTGCCCGAGGGCCTGAAGTCCAAGCGCATCCTCGCGCTCGACATGGGCGCGCTGATCGCGGGCGC
>JBBSMV010000326.1:0-3230 GCA_038232975.1 Rhodothermales bacterium | reverse complement strand
GGGTTCGTCTTCGCCGTGACCCCGTTCAACTTCACCAGCATCGCCGGGAATCTCCCGACCGCGCCCGCGCTGATGGGCAACACGGTCGTCTGGAAGCCCGCGACGACGGCGCTCCTCTCGGCGCACTACATCATGGAGCTCTTGGAAGCCGCCGGCCTCCCCCCCGGCGTGATCAACATGGTCCCCGGCAGCGGGGCCGATGTCGGCGACCCGGCGATTGCGTCCGAGCACTTCACCGGCCTCCACTTCACCGGCTCGACCGGGACCTTCAACCACCTCTGGCGCGAGATCGCCGGCAACCTCGGCCACTACCGCACCTACCCGCGGATCGTCGGCGAGACGGGCGGCAAGGACTTCATCGTCGCCCACGAGTCGGCCGACCCGGCCGCCGTCGCCACGGCCATCGTGCGGGGGGCCTTCGAGTACCAGGGCCAGAAGTGCTCGGCCGCTTCGCGGGTCTACGTCCCCGAGGCGCTCTGGCCGGACGTGGAGGCGTCGCTGATGAACCAGCTCGCCGAGCTCAAGATGGGGCCGGTCGAGGACTTTACCAACTTCGTCAACGCGGTGATCGATCAGCGCTCGTTCGACGGCATCACCGGCTACATAGACCGGGCGAAGGCGGCCGACGGCGTCCGCGTCGCCCACGGCGGCGGCTACGACGACAACGAGGGCTACTTCATCGAGCCGACGGTTCTCGTCGTGGACGAGCCGGACTACGAGACGATGGAGCAGGAGCTCTTCGGGCCGGTCGCCTCGCTCTGGGTCGCCCCCGCGTCCACGAGCTTCAGCGAGCTGTTGCAGATCGTAGACCGGACGAGTCCCTACGCGCTCACCGGGGCGGTCTTCGCGCGCGACCGGCGGGCGGTCATCGAGGCGCGCGAGGCGCTGGCCGAGGCCGCCGGCAACTTCTACATCAACGACAAGCCGACCGGGGCGGTCGTCGGGCAGCAGCCCTTCGGCGGGGCGCGCGGCTCGGGCACCAACGACAAGGCCGGCTCGCACGTCAACCTGCTGCGCTGGACGAGCCTCCGCGCCATCAAGGAGACCTTCGACCCGGCGACGCACTACGCCTACCCGTTCCACGCGCCTGACGCGGCCACGAACGGACAAGAGGAAAGTGTAGGGGTGTGAGCGGATGGGCGTGTGGGAGTTTACTACGACGAGCGCCCACGCCCTCCCCCCTACACCCATCCTCCCGTACACCCACACCCATGCTCGTTTTCCGCAGCCGATACCACCCCGGCGACGCGCCCACCGCGCTCGTCTACGCCCGTGCCCTCACGCCGCCGCTCGCCTGGAGCATGACCGGCGTGATGATCGCCGCGGCGACGGCGATGCTCGAAGGCCAGGACCCGCTGCCGTGGGCGGTGTGGGTGGTCCCGCTCGTCTACGCGCTCAGCACCGCCTGGACGCTCTACGACCTGCGCCGGACGCCGGCCGAGCTCGTCCTCGACGGGGCTGGGGCCGGCCTCCGCTCGGTGTGGGACGCCGCCGGCCGGAAGAAGCCGCTGCCGCTGCGCGCCGTGTTCTCGCCCCGCCGGACCGTGTACGGCCTCGACGTGCCGATTGGGCGCACGCTCCACGCCTTCGCGCCCGAGGACTGGCCGGCCTTCGAGCGGCTCGAAGCCGCCGTCTTCGCCGCTGCCGACGCCGCCGAGGCGGAGCGCCGCGCGCGGGCGACCCCGCGGCCTCAGTAGATGCGCACGTAGTAGCTCGGCTCGCCGAGCCGGGCGAGCGCCTCGGCCTCGGCGCGGCGCTCCGGGTCCTCGGAGGCGAGGGCCTCGCGGAGGGCCGTCAGGTCGGCCGAGCGCTTCGTGCGGACGAACGCCTCCGGCAGGCGCTCCACCTCGACCCTCAGCTCGACCGGCGGGCTGCCGCTGCGCTGGAGCTTGACGCGGCCGAGCGCCGTCAGGTACTCGGTGTCGCCGCGCTGCTGCATCGAGGCGGCGAGCCGGTCCTTGAGCGCCTGCGCGGCACCAGAGAGGCGGCGCTCGGCGTCCTGGAGCCGCTGCCGCTCGGCCTTGACGGCCTCGGCCGTGGCCTCGAGCCGGCGCATCACCCGGAGATAGCCCTCCACCTTGTCCGCACGCCCGTCGAGCAGCCGGTCGTGCTGTGCCTCGATCTCGTCCGTAACCTCGCCGCCGGACTCGATGAGGGCGTCTTCGAGCGCCTGCAGCTCGGCGTCGAGGGCGTAGAGGGTGAGCGACTTGATCTCTGACATGGTGCTCAAGCGGCGGCGAGCCACGAGGTGCAGTGGCCGCCGGGATTGATCGGGCCTTTGACGAGCGTGCAGGCCCCGCAGAAGGCGTCGCCGGCCGGCGGCTGCCAGAAGCGGCAGTTGTCACACCGCTGCCCAGGGATGGGGGTCTCTTCGACGTAGTTGAACGTCTGGCGCGTCTGGGCCTCCTCCGGCGTCAAGCCGCTCACGTCGGAGCACGCGCCTCCGGCTGCGCTCCCGGCGTCGGCGGCGCGCTCCGTGTCGTTGCTGCACGCGCTCAGCGCGGAGCCGGCCGCGCCGAGGGCGGCGCAGCGGAGGAGGAAGGTGCGGCGGGAGAACGGGCGGTCGGGCATGGCAGGGGCCGGGCAAGTGGGGAGTGGGACGAAGGCTACGAACGCGGCGGGGTGTTCGGCCAGTCTTTTTGGCGCGCAGCGGCGGCGGGGATCAATCGTCCCGGCGCGCGTTCAAACCAGAGCTGCCACGCCTACCCTCTCTGCGCCATGTCTGCCCCCCCAAGCCGCTCGCTCTTCGGCCGCCTGCTGCTGCTGTTCACGGTGGTCCCGGTCGTCGAGCTCGCCCTGCTCGTCTGGCTCGGCGGGCGGATCGGGTTCTGGCCGACGGTCGGGTTGATCGTGGGGACGGCCGTCGTCGGCTCGGCGCTCGCCCACCGGGAGGGGCTCTCGGCGCTGGCCCGGTTTCGGGCGCGGATGGCCGCGGGCGAGATGCCGGGCGACGAGCTCGTGGACGGCCTGCTGATCCTCGTCGCGGGCGCGTTTCTGCTCACCCCCGGCGTGCTGACCGACGCCGTCGGCTTCCTCGGCCTGCTGCCGCCGACGCGGGCTGTGCTCCGACGCGCCGTCTCGAAGCGCCTCCGCCGCAGCGTGTTCGGCGGCCCGGCGAGCGTCACGGACCGGCCGCCGCCTGAACCCGGCGTCGTGGACGTGGACTACGAAGAGATAACGTCTGATTCGTGAAACGTGATTCGTGAGACCAAGCACCTCCGTTGGAGTTG
>JBBSMV010000325.1:0-3231 GCA_038232975.1 Rhodothermales bacterium | reverse complement strand
GGTAGGGGCGACGCATGCGTCGCCCCTACGGTGACGGAACGTACTCGGGTCGCTCAACCACCATGGCCGTCGCCTCCCCGCCGCCGATGCAGATGGCGGCGAGGCCGCGGTGGGCGTCGCGCTGCTCCATCGCGTAGAGGAGCGTCGTCAGGATGCGCGCGCCGCTCGCGCCGATGGGATGCCCAATGGCGACCGAGCCGCCGTTGACGTTCAGCTTCTCCATCGGGATGCCGAGGGCGTCCTGCGCCGCGAGGGCGACGACGGCGAAGGCCTCGTTGACCTCGAACAGGTCAATGTCGTCCACCGTGAGGCCCGTCTTCTCCAGCACCTTCTCGGTCGCCTGGATCGGGGCCGTGGTGAACTCGTCGGGGGGCTTGGCGTGCTGCGCCGTGGCGACGATGCGGGCGAGCGGCTTGAGGCCCTGCTCGCGCGCCCAGTCCTCGTCGGCGATGACGAGCGCGGCGGCCCCGTCGTTGATGGTGCTCGCATTCGCGGCGGTGACGGTGCCGCCCTCCTTCGAGAAGACGGGCCGGAGCGTCGGGATCTTGTCGAAGTTGGTGCGGAACGGCTCCTCGTCCTTGTCGACCACGGTGTCGCCCTTGCGCCCTTTGATCGTGAGCGGGGCGACCTCGGCATCGAACACGCCCTCGTTTACCGCCTTCTGGGCGCGCTCGTAGCTGGTGACCGAGAACGCGTCCTGGCGCTCGCGCGGGACGGCGCAGGTGGCGGCGCAGAGGTCGGCGGCGACGCCCATCGCCTCGCCGCTGTAGGCGTCGGTGAGGCCGTCGTGCTGCATCGCGTCGAGGACCTGGCCGTTGCCGAAGCCGTAGCCGTAGCGCCCGTTCTGGAGGAGGTACGGCGCGGCCGACATGTTCTCCATGCCGCCGGCCACGACCACCTGCGCGTCGCCGGCACGGATCGCCTGGTCGGCGAGCATGACGGCCTTCATCCCCGAGCCGCAGACCTTGGTGATGTTCATGCTCGGCGTGTTGTCCGGCAGCCCGGCCTTGATCGCGGCCTGGCGCGCTGGAGCCTGCCCGACGCCGGCAGTGACGACGCAGCCCATGATCACCTCGTCGACCTGGTCCGGCTCGATGCCCGCCCGGTCGAGTGCGGCTTCGATGGCGGTCGCGCCGAGGTCGGGCGCGGGGACGGAGGCGAGCGCGCCGCCGAAGGCACCGACGGGCGTGCGGGCAGCGGAGAGGATGACGGAAGCCATGCGGTTTTGGATTTCGGAGTGGGGATTTTGGATCGGCTGTCGGCCTTCAGGGGCACCCGTAGGGGCGACCCCATGGGGTCGCCCTGTTCGGGGGCTGGCGGAGCGCCTCCGAAGATACCGGGCCGGGCCGGGGCAAACGAAGAGGACGCCGGCAGCGCGCCGTGTCCTTCTTCATTCTTCACCGCTGCCAGGCGAGACATGGAGGGCAGCTAGACGCACGGGTGGGCAGACCTGTGGGTCTGCCCCTACGGGGCCGTCGCGTTCGTGACGCCCGGCGCGTGCGGGTCGGCGACCGGCGTGCCGTCGAGGTCGAGGACCTCGATGGGGTCATTGTGCTCGTCCACCAGGACGACACGGGGGCGGTGGCTCGCGGCCTCGGCGGGCGTCATCTCGGCGTAGGCGATCACGATGATCTCGTCGCCGGGGGCGTTGAGGCGGGCGGCGGGGCCGTTGAGGCAGACCGTCCGGCTCCCGCGCTCAGCCGGGATCGTGTAGGTCTCGAGCCGCGCGCCGTTGTTGACGTTGACGACCTGCACCTTCTCATAGGGCAGGATGTTGGCCGCCTCGAGCAGCTCGGCGTCGAGCGTGATCGAGCCTTCGTAGTAGAGGTCGGCCTCGGTCACCGTCAGGCGGTGGAGCTTCCCCTTGAACATCGTGATCGTCATCGGAGGACCGGGTGATCGGAAAATCAGGGGATGGTGGCAGTGGGTTGAGCGCCATAGTCCAAGCACTCCGTCCTTCAATCCTCCGATCCCCCAATAGCAATGAACGTGTTGTCGATCAGGCGGGCCTCGCCGAAGTAGACCGCCACGGCGGCGAGCGCGGTCTGCCCCGGCCGGAGCGTCTCGACCGGCTGGAGCGTCTCGGCGTCGACGACCTCGGCGTACTGGAGCCGGGCCAGCGGCGCGGTGCCGATCCGGGCGCGCATCGCGTCTACGAGAGCCGCCGCCCGCCGTTCCCCCGCCTCGGCCTGCCGCCGCGCCTCGGCAACGGCCTGCCCCAAGACCACGGCCTGCTTCCGCGCTTCTTCACCGAGGTAGCGGTTCCGCGACGACAGCGCCAGCCCGTCGGCCTCGCGCACCGTCTCCACCCCGGCGATCTCGACCCCGAAGCCGAGGTCGCGCACCAAGCGCCGGAGGATCAGGAGCTGCTGCGCGTCCTTCTTCCCGAAGACGGCGACGTGCGGCCGGCACGCCAGCAGCAGCTTCGCCACGACGGTCGTCACGCCGCGGAAGTGGCCGGGCCGGTGCGCCCCGCACAGGTGCGCGTCGAGGCCGGCGACCGCGACCGTCGTGGCGGCCTCTGCGGCGTACATCTCGCCGACCTCGGGCGCGAAAACGAGGTCTACGCCGCCCGCCGCGCCGAGCGCGTCGAGGTCGGCCTCCAGCGTGCGCGGGTAGGCGTCGAAGTCCTCGCCCGGCCCGAACTGCGTCGGGTTGACGAAGACCGAGACCGTGACGTGGCCGGCGGCACCGGCGCGGCGGCGCGCCTCGGCGACGAGGGCGAGGTGGCCCCGGTGGAGCGCGCCCATCGTCGGGACGAGCGCCAGCGTGCGGCCGGCGCAGCGGGCGGCGTCGGCGCGGGCCTGCATCTCGGCGACGGTGCGGACGAGGTCCATGTTCTCAGAAGGCAGCGGGCAGAAGGCAGAGAGCGGAAGATCGCTCCGGGCGGGTTCATATGCAGAGAATGAGGCAGGGTATCTTGCCTCCTCTCTTCCCTTCTTCCGCCTCTCCACTCTTATGCCCGACACCCGCATCGAAAAGGACTCGCTCGGCGAGGTCCACGTCCCGGCCGAGGCGCTCTACGGCGCGCAGACGCAGCGCGCCAAGGAGAACTTCCCGGTCTCCAGCCTCCGCTTCCCGCGCCGCTTCATCGAGGCCCTCGGGACCGTCAAGCGCGCCGCTGCCCACGCCAACCACCGGCTCGGCCTGCTCGACGCCGCCCCGGCCCTCGCCATCGCCGCCGCCGCCGAGCGCGTCGCCGAGGGGCACCTCGACGACGCCTTCGTGCTC
>JBBSMV010000324.1:0-3231 GCA_038232975.1 Rhodothermales bacterium | reverse complement strand
GGAGTTGGCTTCACGAATCACGTTTCACGAATCACGTCCCCTACCGCACCACGAGCAGCTTGCGCGTCACCACGGTCCCCGCCGCGCGGAGCGCGCAGACGTAGACCCCGCTGGCGACGGGCTGCCCCGCGCCGTCGCGCCCGTCCCAGCTCACGCTGTGCCGGCCGGCCGGCTGGACGCCGTCGGCCAGCAGGCGGACGCGGTGGCCGAGCACGTCGTAGACCGCCAGCGAGACCGCCCCGGCCTCGGGCAGTTCGAACGGGATGAGGGTCCGCTCGGCGAACGGGTTCGGGTAGCTCTCGAAGAGCGCGGCCTCGCCCGGCTGCGCGCCGCCGCCCTCGGTCGCCACGGGGTTGCCGTTCGTGAACGACTCGACCGCGAGGTCGTCGAGGTAGAACCCGTCGCCGGTCACGGAGCCGTCGGAGCGGAGCACGACCTGGAGCCAGACCTCCGGCGCGCCCGCGAAGGCGCGGAGGTCCATCTGCTCCTCGACCCACGCGGCCTGCGTGCCGTCGTAGCCCGGCTCGCCCTGCGCCTGCCGGCCGTTGCCGGAGCCGGGCGAGGTGTAGCGGCCTCTGAGCGGGGTCCAGGTGGCCCCGTCGGTCGAGGCGCGGACCTGCACGACGTCGTAGCCCGCCTCGACGTCCCACTGCGCCCGGAAGCGAAGGACGGGGCTGACGCTCTCGCTCAGGTCGAGCGGCTCGGCGAGCGCGAGCGCGTTCTCGGCGTCGTCGCGGTAGCTCCCGGCCGGGCTGTCGGCGAGCGAGGTCGGCGCGGAGGTGCTCCGGTCGGCGAGGCCCCAACCCGCGCCGGTGTCCCACGCGTCGGCCGAGGCGGCGGCGTCCTCGAAGAGCGCGACCGGCGTGCCGATGGCGACGCCCTCGACGGCCTCGACGAGCGTGCCGTCGTCGTAGGCGAACTCGACGCCGAGGCCGTCCTGAAGCCCGAGCGGGGCGTCCGCGCTGAGCGTGAAGGTGAGGCCCTCGATCTCGATGCTCGCGCCCGAGGCGAGGTCGAACGGCTCGCTGTAGGCCCCGGCCTCGACCGGCATCGAGGGATCGGCACTTGTGACGCGGACGCGCACGTTGGTCCTCCCCTCGAGCCCGACGTTGACGAGCGTGACCGTCGCCGCCGCCGCCTCGCCGGGGTCGAGGTAGCCGTTGGCGCGGCCGTGCGTCTCGCTGGCCTCGAAGGCGACCACGGCGGGGTAGAACCCGGCGATCTGCGCGAGCCGGAGGTTCATCACCCGGTTGATCTCGGCCAGCGGGATGATGGCGCTCTGCCGAGGCCAGAAGCCCTGGAAGAACGAGCCGACCTCAGGGGTCCAGGAGAAGATTTTGTTCTTCTCGGCCTGCTCGCCGTAGCCGTAGTCGTCGGAGTCGCCGTTGGCGGGGTAGAGCACGTCGGCGGCCTGCCCGTACTCGTAGCCGTTGACGTGCGTCAGGAAGGCCGAGGCGAGCTCGAAGAGATCCTGGTCCGGGGTGTAGACGCCCTCTTCATAGCCCCATGGGTGGAGCAGGACGTTGCTGTATGAGTGGTAGTTGAGCGTCCCGCGGATCTCGCGGTTGATCAGGAACGCGCGGATCGCCGAGGTCTCCGGCTCGGAGAACGGGGCCGGTCCGCGGTAGGTCTCGCTGCCGCCGTTCGGGCTGGACCCCTGGTCGTCGCGGCCCCACTCGTAGGAGTAGTTCCGGTTGAGGTCCACGCCCCGGCTGCCGCCGTTGTTGCGGCGGTTCTTGCGCCAGTAGCCGCCGCCGTTGGGGTTGGTCTGCTGGTTGTAGACGTAGCCGTCGGGGTTGAGGACCGGGACGAAGTAGAGCTCACGGCTGTTGACGAGGTTGGTCACCTGGAGGTTCGTGCCGTAGTTCTCGAGGAGGTAGAACATGTAGTAGACGACGGTCGCCATGCTCTGCGGCTCGCGCGCGTGGTGCAGCCCGGTGTAGAAGACCTCCGGCTCGTCCTCGTCGAGGTTCGGGTTGTCGGAGATTTTGACGGCCCAGATGTCGCGCCCCTCGTGGCTCCGCCCGATGGACACCTTCTCGGTGATGAGGCTCGGGTAGTGAGCCGCCATCTCGTCGAGTTTGGCGACCACCTCGTCGAAGGTGTAGTAGCCGCCCATCGAGCCGAACCCGAAGCCGTCCACCCGGCTGGCGGCGAGGGCTTGCTGCCGCTCGGCCTCGGTAAACGGGGCGCGGGCCTGGTAAGCCGCCGCCAGGTCCGGCACCGAGACCTCGTAGGCGAATCCGCTCGCGGCGAGCTCGGCGAGGTCGCTCTCGCTCAGCACGGTGACGGCGACCAGCCCGGCCTCCGTCTTGTCTATCCCGACGTGGTCGAGGGGGACGCGCGCGGCGAGGGTCTGGAGGGCGGCGCGGTTGGCGAGCGGGATGCGGACCTCGCTGTAGCGCGGCGGCGCTTCGGCGGCTTGCTGCGCGCGGAGCGCCGGCGGGGCGGTGAGGACAGTGAGGAGGGCGAGGGTAGAGACGAGGCGCATGGTTGGAAGAGGGCTACGTGGCAGAAAACCGGCGCGGGATAATACGTTCGGACGAGGCCCTCTACAACCGGCCTTGGGGCGATGCACCATAGGGCGACGGCAGAACGCTCGCGCGGTGATACGCACGGCGCGAGACCGGACGCTTCCCCTGGCCTGAGCGCACGCATCACGTCCTCACGCATCACGGTATGAAGAGGCACGGAAATGAGCCGGGCGGACGAACCGGGCGCGGCCGGCCGGGTTGTCGCCCCTCACCCGAACCGCCTGCTGTGCCCGTCGCCACGTCTCCGGCCCGAGGGTCTGCGCCCCGAGGGCTTCGGCGCGTCCCGCTCGGGCTGCGCTACATGGCCGGCTCGGCACTGTTCTTCAGCCTGATGACGGTCTTCGTCAAGGTGGCCGGGCAGACGGTCCCGACGATGGAGATCGTCTTCGCCCGCTCGCTCTTCATGCTCGGGGCCACCTACGGCCTGCTCCGGCGCGAGGGGCTGTCGGCGCTCGGCAACCACCGGGGGCTGCTGCTGGCACGCGGGGTGATCGGGGTCACGGCGCTCAGCCTGTTCTACTTCGCCCTCCCCCGCATCCCGCTCGGCGACGCGACGGCGCTGTTCTACCTCGCCCCGATCTGGACAGCGGTCTCGGCCGCCTTCGTGCTCCGCGAGCGGACTGCCGGCCGCGTGATCGCCGGGATGGCGGCGAGCCTTGTCGGCGTCGCGCTCATCGCCCGGCCGTCCCTGCTGTTC
>JBBSMV010000323.1:0-3242 GCA_038232975.1 Rhodothermales bacterium | reverse complement strand
GACCTCGTGCCCGCGCCGCCGCAGCTCGTCGGCGACGGCGAGTGAGCGCGACGTGGGGCCGCGCCCCTGCCCGTTGAGCGCGTAGAGGATGTGAGCCGCGGGTTGGGGGACGAGAGGGACGAGAGTGAAGAGAGAGAAGAGAGCGAAGAGAGACAAGACACAGAAGACACAGAAGCGAGAGAAGAGACAGAAGAGAGACGAAAAAAAGGCCACCAAGTTAACGAGACCGTCGCGCTCCGCGCCCGTAGGGGCGAACGGCCGCTCGGCTAAGGGTGACGCTTCGTTTTCAATAGTTCGGTAGGGGCGAAGCACGCTTCGCCCTGGTTAGGGGTGCCGCTACTCTCGAACAGAGCACGCCGCATCCCTACACGAACCCTCCTTCAGAACTGCCAGCGGAGCGAGGCCGTCGCGCCGCTCAGCGTGGGGGCGAGGTGGAGCGAGAGGTCCTCGCTCACGTCGAAGTCGGCGAGCTCGGCGCTGACGTAGGCATCGAGGGCCTGGAGGGCGTAGGCGAGGGTGCCGAGCAGGACCGAGAAGTCGCGGTTGCGGCGGCTCTGGTCGCGGAGCGTGCGGTTCGTCGCGGCCGGGAAGCTGCCCGCCTCCAGCCACTCGTCCTCGAACGCCTCGAAGCCGTCGCACGTGCCGGGGGGAAGCGAAACCGTGCCGTCGGAGCAGTCCGCGAAGAGGGCGGCGCGGCGGTAGAGCCTCGTCCGGCGATAGTTGACGACAGCGAGCGCGGCGAACCCGCCGACGCCGGCCAGCACGACGGGGACCTTGAGGTAGTCTCGGTTCGTGACCTGCCCCCAGCCGGGGACGAGGAGGCTCCGCCGGAGCGCCGTGCCGGGCGAGGGCAACGCCGGCTCGGCCGAAGCGGTCGCAGTCGTATCGGTGGGCACCGAGGCTACGGCCGTCGTGTCCGGCTGCGCCGAGGCAGCACCTGCCCACAGCAGAACGGTGAGGCACAGCATCGCCCATCCGCCCATACCCCCACCCTCCCAAACGCTCACTCGAGCAGCAGGTCGAGCACCCGCTCGAGGTCGTCCTGCGAATAGTAGGCGATCTCGATCCGGCCGCCGCCGTCGGCCTTGTGCCGGATGGCGACCTGGGTGCTGAGGCGGTCGCGGAGGCTGGTGGTGAACTGCTCGATCTGGAGGGTGTCGCGGCTCGGGGCGGTGACGGCCTCGGCGGCGGCCTCAACGGCGGCTTCGGCGGCGGGCGCAGCGTCGAGCCGCCGGCGGTACTCCCGGAGGAGCGCCTCGACCTGGCGCACCGAGAGCGCCTCGGCGACGACCTTGTCGTAGAGCTGGAGCTGGGCCTCGGGGTCCTCGACCGAGACCAGCATCCGGGCGTGGCCGCCGGTGAGCGTGCCGTCGCGCAGCGAGGCCAGCACCGGCGGCGGCAGCCGGAGCAGGCGCAGCGCGTTGGCGACCGTCGAGCGGTTCTTGCCGACCTTTTGGGCGACGTCCTCCTGCGTCAGCCCGCACTCCTCGATCAGGCGGTGGTAGCCGAGGGCGACCTCGACCGGGTTGAGGTTCTCGCGCTGGATGTTCTCGACGATCGCCATCTCGAGCATCGCCTCGGTGTCGGCCTCGCGGACGTAGGCCGGGATGCGGCTGAGGCCGGCGATGCGGGCGGCCCGGAGGCGGCGCTCGCCCGAGATGACCTCGAAGCGGCCCTCGCCGAGGGCGCGGACCGTGATCGGCTGGATGATGCCGAGCTGACGGATCGAGCCGGCCAGTTCGCGCAGGGCCTCGTCGTTGAAGTCCTGGCGCGGCTGGTAGGGGTTCGGGCGGACTGCATCGAGGTCGAGCTCGGCGACGCGGCCGAGGAGGCGCACCCGGTCCTCGAAGTTGTAGAGCCGGCTCTGGGGGACGCCGCCCTCGGCGGCGCGCGCGTCGTCCTCGACGCGCTCCGAGATGGACGGGATCAGCGCGTTGAGGCCCTTGCCGAGCGCTGCTTTCTTCGTCGCCATGAGATCGAGAGGTGAGCCGTGAGAAGAGGAGGGAGGCGTTAGCGCCCGGCGTCGGCGGCGACGGCAGGTGCCGGGACGGCAGCGTCGGCGACGGGGACCCCATTGCCGGCGCGGAGGCCGGCGGCGACGGTGCCCCCGGCGTGCCCGGTGCCGGCCGTCTGCGCCAGGAGGTAGGCGCGGTTGGCCTCGATCACCTCGCGCGCCAGGCCGATGTAGTTGCGCGCCCCCATGCTGGTGGCCTCGTAGAGCAGCACCGGCTTGCCGAAGCTCGGGGCCTCGGAGAGCCGGACGTTCCGCTGGATGACCGTCTTGACGACCTTCTCGCCGAAGTAGCGCCGGACTTCGGCGGCGACCTGCTTCGAGAGCCGCAGCCGCGTGTCGAACATCGTCAGCAGCACGCCCTCGATCTCGAGGGGCGGGTTGAGGTGCTGGCGGACGATCTTGATGGTGTTGAGGAGTTGCCCGAGGCCTTCGAGCGCGAAGTACTCGCACTGCACCGGGACGACCACCGAGTCGGAGGCCGTCAGCGCGTTGAGCGTCAGCAGGCCGAGCGACGGCGGGCAGTCGATCACGACGAAGTCGTACTTCCGGCGGGCCGCCTTGAGGGCGCGCTTGAGCACGCGCTCGCGCTCGAGCACGTCGATCATCTCGATCTCGGCCCCGACGAGGTTGATGTGGCTCGGCACCACGTCGAGGAACGGCATCTCGGTCGGGAGGACAGCCTCGCCGAGGGCCACGTCGCCGGTGAGCACCTCGTAGGTCGAGCGCTCGACCGAGCGCTGGTCCACGCCGACGGCCGAGGTGCCGTTGGCCTGCGGGTCGATGTCGAGCAGCAGCGTCGGGTGCTCCGTCGCGGCAAGCGACGCGGCGAGGTTGACGGCCGTCGTCGTCTTGCCGACGCCGCCTTTCTGGTTCGCTACTGCGATGACCTTCCCCATGCCGTCGCCTGCTGCGTCGTGAATCGGGAGTGCGCTGATGCTTCGAGCGCCGCGTACCGCGCTTCGGACCGCTCGATAGACCCCAGCAATATACCCGCGCCCCCCACGTGGTGCAAGCGAAGACGCAGGGATCGGCGGCGTGGACCGAAGTGGAAAGCTCTCCCGCCGACCCCCCGCTTTTCTCGCGCCTGGTGGGCCTGCTCGAAAAGCTGTCCCCCTCGCTGAGGGCAGGGTCGCTAAGTTCTGACACCTCCCTCAAAAGCACCGTCATTCCCGACCCCGATCGGGAATCCAGAGCGCCCAGCACGCCTTCTGGATTCCCGCCTTCGCGG
>JBBSMV010000322.1:0-3247 GCA_038232975.1 Rhodothermales bacterium | reverse complement strand
GACAACGGCTACGGCACCCGCCTCGGCGGCCGCCTGGGCTTTAGTGACGAAGGGGCACTCGCCTCGGCTGATGAAGGCGATGGTGCCAGCGATCTCCTCTGGGTTATCGATTCGGCCGACATATACTCCAAAACTCGTCTCCTCGCAGGCAATAGCCGGCTCGGTCGCGACAAGCGGGAGCGGCCCGACGGGCAGCCCTCATCGAACTGGACGCCGAACAGCGCCTCGTAGGGAACAGCGCCTCGTAGGAAGGATACACGACGCCGTTGACGACGACGACGACGCTGTCCAGCGGCACGTCCTGCGCGACGGCGAGCGTCGGGGCGAGCACGAACATGGCGAGCAAGAGGTAGCGTAAAGTTTTCATGGCGACAGGGTGGTTGGTGAGATGACGCGAAGAGGGCCGCCCCCGGCCGGGATTGCTAGAAGCAGGCCTGGGGGCGGCTGGCCCTCGAAGCTAAAGCAAAGTAGGTTGGCACGTTGGCTCATCACGGAAAAGGGAGGGGTAAATCTAGCCGCCCCAAAGGAAAGGCACCCGCAGGTCCCGTTCCCTATTGCCGACGCAAGCTGCTCCCCTCGCCTTCACTCGCCATCCGGCAGCGCCGTAGCTTTCGGCTTTCGATCCACCGGCCCATGCCTCGGCTTTTTTTCCTTGTTCTCCTGTTCGGCATGCCCGCTCGGGCGCAACCGGCGGACGGGGTCGGACCGGCCGAAACCGTCCGCGTGCGCTTGCTCGAGCGCGAGGCCCCGCGCACCGTCGCGCTCAGCGCCGTCGGCGGGCCGGTGCAGTTCCGCGTCGGCGACGCCCTCCTCGGCACCCTCACGCCTGGCAACGCCGCGACCGTTGAGGCCGCGCGCGGCAGCGTCACCGTCCGCTGGCTCGCCACGGTCGAGGCCGTGCCGGCGCTGCGCTTCGTGCCGCACCGGGGGGCGCACCTCCGGCTTCGCGCCGGCTCGGTGGACCGCCCCTACCACGGCGCGCTCACCGTCGCGGCCGACGGCTCGGGCGACCCGCTCCGGCTCGTCAATGCGGTGGGGCTGGAGGACTACGTGGCGAGCGTCGTGGCCTCGGAGTACCCGTTCCCGGAGATCGAGGGGGTGAAGGCGCTGGCCGTCCTAGCGCGCACCTACGCCCTCAAGGCACGCGGCAGGTACGACGGCTACGACCTCGTGGACCACGTCGGCTCGCAGGTCTACCGGGGGATCGAGAGCGAGACGGCGACCTCGCGCCGCGCCGCCGAGGCCACGGCAGGCGAGGTGCTGACGCACCGGGGCAGCCTCGTCGAGGCCGTCTACTCGTCGTCCTCCGGCGGGCACACCGCCGACAACGAGTCCGTCTGGAGCGGCCGCCCCCTCCCCTACCTCCGGGGCCGCCAGGACCCCTTCGACGAGGCCTCGCCGGACCACCACTGGACCACCAGCGTCGAGCGCGACCGCCTGCTGCGTGCCCTCTCGAAGCGCTACGGGCTGGAGGTGACGGGGCTGGAGATCGCCGAGCGGAGCCGCGAGGGTCGGGCGCGCTCGGTCCGGCTCCTCGGGGCGCGCCCGCGCCTGGTGCCGGCCAACGACTTTCGCATGGCGATCAACGCCGCCTTCGGGTCGCGGCTCGTGCGGAGCACGTTCTTCTCGGCCCGGCGCGAGGGCGCGCGCTACGTGTTCGAGGGGCGCGGCTTCGGGCACGGCGTCGGGATGAGCCAGTACGGCGCGCGCGAGCAGGCCCGGCAGGGCTACGGCTACCGCGACATCTTGGCCTTCTACTTCGCCGACACCCGCGTCACCCGGCGCACCGCGGCCGGCTCGCCGCTCTACGCCGAGGTCCCCGGCCGCACGCCGCCCCTCGCCCCGATCCCCGTCCGCCCGGCGTCTGCCTCGGAGCCGGTCCGCCCGACCGCGCCGAGTCGGATAGGGTGGTAACGCCTCGTAAAACGTAAGGAGTTTGCTTCAGCGTCTCGCCACAAGCGCCCTTATGTCTTAACCTTCACGTTTTACGCTATCGGCATGAACAACACGGGGCCGCGCCGCGTCGTGCGGAGCGACCCTCGTGAAGGTCCACCGGGTCACGAGCCGAGGAAATCCAGCAGGATGTCGTTGAACTGCTCGGTGTGGGTCAGCGTCAGGCCGTGCGGGCCGCCCTCGATCACATCGAGCCGGCTGCCCGGCACCATCGCGTGGCCCTGCCTGGCCGACACGTCGAGCGGCACGATCTCGTCGGCGTCGCCGTGGACGAAGAGCGTCGGGACGGTGATCTTGGGCATGTCGGGGCGGAAGTCCGTCGTGCCGAAGGCCGTGATGCACTGCTGCGTGGCGTGGGGCTGCGCCATCGCCGCGATCGCCTGGGTGTAGTGCAGCATCTCCTCGCTGATCGGGTGGCTGACCACCCCCCAGCCCACGAACTGCTTGCTGAAGCCGTCGAGGAACTTGAGGCGGTCCTCCCGGACGCCCTGCATCATCTTATCGAACTCCTCCTGCGGGACGCCGTCGGGGTTGTCGGGGGTCTTGAGCATGAACGGCGCGACGGACGAGACGAAGACGGCCTTCGAGACGCGGTCCGCCCCGTAGCGGCCGAAGTAGCGGGCCACCTCGCCGCCGCCCATCGAGAAGCCGACGAGCGTGGCGTCCTGGAGATCCAGCTCCGTCACGAGGTCGTGGAGGTCGGCGGCGAAGGTGTCGTAGTCGTAGCCGCTCCACGGCATAGCCGACGCGCCGAAGCCGCGCCGGTCGTAGGCGACGACGCGGTAGCCGGCCTCGGTGAGGGCGTTCGTCTGCGGTTCCCACATCCGGTGGCTCAGCGGCCACCCGTGGATGAGGACGACGGTCTGGCCGGCCGACGGGTTGCAGTCCTGGTAGGAGAGCTCGGCTTCGGGGGAGGAGGAGGTCGTGATGTGCGGCATGGTCTAGGGAGAAGAAGGGAGAAGGGACAGGCGGCGAATCGGACGCGCGCTGTGTAGTCGTTGCAACGGCTATCCACCAACGCCGTCCCAGAGTCGCGGTTTCGGGAGCGCAAGGGGAGCGAACGAGTCCAAGCTCCGCCCGGCGATGAATCGCCCGGCTGACAGCGAAAGCCCCTACGGGGCTATGCTGGCTGGACGAACAGAGGGCGCTTCAGCGTCCTTCTGCTATGAGCCGGGGCTTCGGGCCACGGCGGACGGGCGAGCCCAGTGGATGAGCGAAGGAATCTGCGCTCGGACGCGCTATCTTCAGCCTCTCCGAGACTGTTTGGTAACGAGCGAAACAAACCCTCCCCCTG
>JBBSMV010000321.1:0-3261 GCA_038232975.1 Rhodothermales bacterium | reverse complement strand
GACGAGGTCGGCAGCCATGCGCGCGGTGGTCCCGGCGACGAAGTGCTCGATGAGGCGAAGCTGGGTTCGTCGTGGGAGTTTGCTCTTTCGTCGGGTCATGGCGGAGACTAAGCCACCCGACCCTTATCTATGCCAGCCCCTAAACTTAGGCCAATCTGTTCTTGCCCACACAACCCGTACTCATCATGCGCTTGCTCGCTACGGTTCTCGCCTCCATTCTTCTCGCCGCCTCGGCCTTCGCTCAGACGCCCGGCAACTGCCAACCCGGCATCGCCCAGGCCGACATCAACGTCGGCGACGTCCAGGCCCGGCTCTTCAACACGGGCAGCCTCTTCTTCGGCAACACCACAGTGGACGGTAGCGGCTACCTCGTCCCGAAAGGCTCCAGCAAATCGCCGATCTTCGCCTCCGGCCTCTGGGTCGGCGGCTTCGTCGGCGGCGATCTCCGTGTAGCGGGGGCTACCTACGACGACTTCGAGTTCTGGCCTGGCCCCCTCAACGATGGTGCGACCCTCCCCGACCCCAACGACTGCTCGGCCTTCGACCGCATCTGGACGGTCAGCGTCTTCGACCTCGAGCAGTTCGAGGAGACGGGCGTCGCCACGGACGACCTCGCCGAGTGGCCGGTGGAGCTGGGGGCACCCTTTACCGACGCGAACGGCGACGGCGAGTACGACCTCGACGCGGGCGACCGCCCGCTCGTCTACGGGCACCAGGTGGCCTTCTGGGTGATGAACGATGTGGGGAATGATCACTTCTCCTCGCTCACCGCCCCCATCGGGCTGGAGGTCCGCGTGACGGCCTTCACCTCGGGCGAGCTGGCGCTCGACCGCTACACGTTCTACCGCTACGAGCTCGTCAACCGCAACCCCGTGCCGTTCGAGGACGCCATCTTCGCCTTCTTCTCCGACCCCGACCTCGGCGACCCGGGCGACGACTACGTCGGGACGGACTCGACGCGGGGCCTCGCCTTCGTCTACAATGCCGACAACATGGACGATGGCGGCTTCAACGGAGGGTACGGCACGCCTCCGCCCGCCCTCGGCCTGGACCTCCTCTCCGGCGCGGAGCGGTCGATGTACTTCCAGAATAGCTTTCCTCCGACGGGCGACCCGGACGACGGCGTCGGGAGGTACAGCTTCATGCAGGGGACCTGGGGGGACGGCACGCCGCTGACCGAGGGCGGCGACGGCTATCTGACCGGCGGGCCGGTCCTGAGGTGGGCCTTCCCCGGCGACCCCGCCACCGAGCAGTTCTGGAGCGAGGTCAACATCGACGGTAACGGTGGCGACAACTTTGCCAGCGACCGGCGGCACCTGATCTCGTCGGAGACGTTCACGCTCGACCCCGGCGAGGCGCAGACGTTCGATGTAGGCATCCTCTTCGCCCAGGGTGCCGACTACCTCGACTCGGTGACGGAGCTGAAGTCGGTCTCCGACGACGTGCAGGCGCGCTACGACGACGGCGACCTCTTTGCCCCCAGCCCGCCCCCGCCCGACCCCGGTGACCTCGAAACCCCGGAGCTTCTCGCGCCCGAAGACGGAGCGACGTTCGTGGACGAGGTCGCTCTCCTCACGTGGGAGGCGGTGCCGGGCGCGGAGAGCTACCGCATCGAGATCGCCCGCGACCCCGACTTCGCCGACCTCGACGTGTTCTACAGCTCGGAGACGAGCTTCGCCTTTAGTGGGGCGCTCAACGAGGTGGTCACGTACTACTGGCGCGTGCAGGCGACGGCGCGAGGCCTGCTGACGAGCTTCGACTCCGACGTCCGCTCCTTCACGCTCTACCGCTACGGCTTCGACAGCTTCGCCTTCGGCACCGGCATCATCGAGACCGCCTATCCCGGCGCAGACCCGTGCCCGGCCCCCGACGACCCCGGCTGCGCGGCCGGCTACCCCGGCAACACCGTCTGGCAAAACCCTAGCTCGACTGATGACTACGTCGTCACGAATCCCGATAACAGCTTCTCTGCCCTCCTCCTGTACCCCGAGGTGATCGAGGGGGACAACTTCGAGATGCGCTTCACCGACGCCTGCGCCCCGGCTGGGGCCTGTCTCGGGGTCTACGCCTCCGCCGCGCCGAATGGCGGGACCGGCAGCAACAACGACCTTATCACGAGTGTCCCGTTCGAGCTGTGGAACACCGGGACTGAGGACGATCTCGAAGACGACGTCCGGATGATACCCATCCTCCGCTTCAACGCTGGCACCACCCCAACCGCGACCTGGGTCGACACCTTCCCGGCGACGCAGGAGGTGATCGTCGGGGGGAACTTCCTCACACTGCCCGTGACGCAGCGCGTGCTCTGGATGATGCCAGACCGCGAGGGCGGCTATGCCCTCTTCGAGGCCGCTGCCAACGGCTTCGGCGGGCCGGGCGCGATCTACGACCCGGAGAACGACGGCGACGACCAGGTGGACATCTACACGGACCCCGCCACGGGTGAAGTACGCGAGTGCCGGAGCCAGAGCTACTACGTCGACTTCTGCTACCGGGACGCGGGTGGTGGCCGCTTCGTCGCGCCCATCGGCGGGCTCGCCGGGATGGTGCTGGCCGATCTCGCAGGCGACGCGACCACGCCGCCGGCCGGGACCGTGATCCGCTTCGACGCCAACGAGCGCTTGCTGACCGACAGCGAAGACGACGCACCCGCGCAGCCGGCGGGCTTCGCGCTCGGGGCGGCGTATCCGAACCCGTTCCGGTCGGCGGCGACGGTGCCGTTCGAGGCCAGCGCGCCGGGCCGGGTGCGGCTCTCGGTCTTCGACGTGCTCGGGCGCGAGGTCGCCGTGCTCGCCGAGGGCGACCTGCCGGCGGGCGCGCACCGGGCGCAGTTCGACGGGTCGCGCCTGGCGTCGGGGGTCTACCTGGTGGTGCTGGAGGCGGGCGGGCAGCGGCAGGCAACGAAGATCGTGCTGCTGCGCTGAGGCCGGGACGAGCGCAGAGCGGACCCCCCGCTTCTCTTGCGCCTCCGGGCCTCCGTCCCTTCGGCCACTTCGAGAAGCTATCCCCCTCAGAGCCTGCCCTGAGCGCCGTCGAAGGGAGGGGGACAGCCGCGCGTTGCTGGGAGCGAGGGGACGAGTCCCGGCTGACCGCGAACGACCGCGAGCGCGGCGGGGGGGCCACTACCCCTCCAGCCGCTCGCGCAGCACCGAGAGTACGGCGGCCTCGTCCGGCTCCAGCCCGGCCGGCGTGTTGCCCGCGTTGCGCCGCCGCATCGCCGCCAGCAGCGTCCCGTCGCAGTAGGCCGCCGCGATGTCGGGG
>JBBSMV010000320.1:0-3264 GCA_038232975.1 Rhodothermales bacterium | reverse complement strand
CGGAGCGCCGGGCGGCGCTCCTCGGTCAGCTCCGCTGGCTCGTCGCCGAGGCCGAGGCGCTGGAGCCGCTCCTGGCCGGGCTGCCCGCCGACGTCCTGACGATGCACCTCCCCGGCGAGCGCTCGCTCCTGGCTACGCTCGCCCGGCTCGCCGCGCTCGACCGGCTCGCCCTCGACCGGCTGGGCCGGATGATGGCGGAGGACGACGCGGCGTTCGCGGGGGCCCTGGAGCCGGAGGGCGCGGTGCGAGCCGAGGCAAGCGAGGCCCTCGGCGACGTGCGTGCAGCACGGCAGGCGCTGGTGGAAGCCATCGAGAACGTCCCGCCCGCCGACTGGTCGCGCGCGGCGACATTCCCCGACGGGCAGCGCCGCGACCTCGCCGGCTTCGCCCTCGCCGTCGCGCAGCGCGACGCGGCCGAGCTGCGACGGCTCGCCTACCGGCTCCACGAGAGCGATCTGCGCGACCTCGGAGAGGGTGCGTGAGGGCGCGCGGCTGCAACGCGTGTCTGGGATTGTGCCCTCACGTTTTGCGCGCTCCTCACCCTCCACCGGGGACGACCCTAGCCGCAAGTCGGGTCCTAGCCGCAAGTCGGGTGCGCCCGCGTGCGCGGTCGTCGGGACCGCTCGTACTTTCGGGCGCGGGCAATTCCGGCACGCGGCCCGGCGTTCTGCACTTCGCTCGGGCCGGACTCTTGGAGCCGGCAGCGGATGGGTGACGCAGGCGTGACATAGCCGGCGGCTACTTTCGAGACCCGGCCACCGCCCCGATACTCTCGCTCCCGATACCCTCTGCTGCATCCCGATACGTAGCTCGCGTCCTACTGCGTAGCCCTATGGCCTCTCGGTCTCCGTCCTTCGACGACCTCGCGGTTGCCTTCCGGCACGGCAACGTCAAGCCGCTGTATCTATTCTACGGCGACGAGGGGTTCCTCATGGACGAGCTGCAAGCCCTCCTCGTCGAGCACGCCCTGGAGCCGCACGAGCGCGCTTTCAACCTCGACCTCTTCCACGGCCCCGAGGCCGACGCGCGGGCCGTCCTCGCCGCCTGCATGGGCTACCCGGTGATGGCGGCGCGGCGCGTCGTGATCGTCCGCTCGTTCGAGAAGCTGAGCGAGAACCGGGCCTTCAAGGAGTACGCCGAGCAGCCGAACCCGACGGCGGTCGTGCTGCTTCTCTGCACCGGCAAGCCGAACCTCTCGGCCCATCCGTACCGCGCCCTCCGCGAGTATGGCGTCGCCGCCGAGTTCAAGCCGCTCTACGACCGGGAGATGCCGGGCTGGGTCAACAGCCGGGCCAAGACGCTCGGCGTCAAGCTGGAGGCCGGGGCCGCCCAGATGCTGGCGCAGGAGGTCGGGACGGACCTCCGCAGCGCCGCCGCCGAGCTCGACAAGCTCGTGGCCTATGCCGGGGCGCGCACGACGATCACCGAGACCGACGTCCTCGCCGCCGGTGGGCACAACCGCGAGTTCAACGTGTTCGAGCTCCAGAAAGCCCTCGGCGAGGCCGACCGGTCGCGGGCTACCGCGATCCTCGAGCGGATGCTCGCGCAGGCGGCGAGCCGGCGCGGCGAGGCGCTGATGATCGTGACGATGCTCACGCGCTACTTCCTCAAGCTCCGCAAGCTCGGCGGCGCGCGCGGCCTCCCGCAGCGCGATCCTTCGGCAAGCTCAGGACAGGCTCTCGCCCGGTACATCGGCGTCTCGCCGTATTTTCTGAAGGAGTACGAAGCGGCGCTCCACCGGCTCGGGCCGGGGACCGTGCGGCGGGCCTTCAGCGCGCTGCTCGCCGCTGACTTCGAGCTCAAGGGTGGAGCCGAGCGCGACGAGCGCCTCGTGCTCCTGCTCGCCCTCGGGCGTATCCTCCGTTCCGGCTCGCCGGCCCGGTCCTTGTCTCCTGCCACCTCCTGACCACGCTGCCGCCGCCCGAGCGGCGCGCCGAAACCGAGACGTCCCATGCCGCTGCGCACCCTGAAAACCCGCAAGATCGTCAGCCGGAGCGCCCTGCCCGACAAGCCGCAGAGCAAGCACTACGACACGCTGCTCGCGATGAACGACGAGGACCTGATGGCGCAGTTCCAGGCCGGCACCGTCGAGGCGTTCGACATCCTGGTGAGTCGCTACAAGGACCCGCTCTCGAACTACGTCTACCGCTTCCTCGGCGACATGAAGGAGTGCGAGGACCTGCTGCAGGAGACCTTCCTGAGGGTCTACCGCAACCGCCACTCGTACCGCCGGATCGCCCGGTTCTCGACGTGGCTCTACACCATCGCCGGCAACCTCGCCCGGAGCGAGTACCGCAAGCGCAAGCGCCGCCGCCTCTACTCGCTCCAGAGCGTCAACCGCGACGACGAGGAGTACGAGGTCGAGATCCCCGACGAGCAGTTCGCGCCCGACAGGCACACCGAGAGCACGATCCAGGACCGCCACATTCAGGAGGCGCTCGGCCAGATTCCCGAGGAGTTCCGCGAGGTGGTGGTGCTGCGCGACGTGCAGAACCTGGCCTACGAGGAGATCGCCGAGATCACGGGGCTGCCGATGGGGACGGTCAAGAGCCGGATCAACCGGGGTCGCACCAAGCTCCAGGGCCTGCTCAAGGACGTCTACACGCCGCAGACGCAGAAAGGGTAGGGAGCCAGGAGGAGGATGGAGAGAGGGCGGAGGATAGCGCCCGACTCCGAGGAGCTATCTTCTACCTTCCTCGTCTTGCGCCCGTCGCCTTCGGCGCGGTACCTTCCGTGCCCACCGAGTCCGACGATGTTCTCGCGGTCTCCTCGGGTCCTTAGCTCAGCGGTTTAGAGCGCTCGCCTCACACGCGAGAGGTCACTGGTTCAAATCCAGTAGGACCCACCAGGTGGTTACCGCCACGATCCAGGTGGTTACCGCCACGATAATGTAACGGCTCGCTAATGTAATGGCTCGCTGACGAATGTGGCACCATGTTTGGAACGGGCGGGGTTGAGCTTAGACGTGGTTTTTCAGCTCATCCTTTCTCGGCCAACCACGTCAACTCAGGCCGAACCATCAACCCACAGGTGCTCATCATGAAGAGCTACACCACACCGACGCTCACCGAGTACGGTGACGTGGCCGCCATCACGGCGACCCTCGGCGACCCCTTCACGGGCGACCTCTCGTTCGACGTGGACGGCAACGTACTGGACTCCGGTACCAACTCGGTCAACCAGTGCCCGACCATCGACAACCAGAACTGCTTCTTCAACGAAGGCAGCGCTCCGTAAGGCACGCTCCCAACGCAGTTGCCGGCT
>JBBSMV010000319.1:0-3265 GCA_038232975.1 Rhodothermales bacterium | reverse complement strand
GACGGGTCGGTCCAGGTCGCCCGGGTCCGGGACGGTGACGCCGTCGTAGAGGTCGGCTAGCGCGAGCGTGAGGTCCAGCGGGGGCAGGGCGATCCGCCCGTCGTCGTCCTCGCTGCGGAGGAGCCCGCCGTCGTCAGTCCGCGTGAGGGATTCAGCAGGCTCGTGCGGCGCTCGTCGGCAAAGGCCGCTTCGCCGCAGACAACCGACAGGTCGGGGTAGGTGTAGAGGTCGTGGGCTTCGACGTGGACGCGGAGCGCCTCAGTGTAGACCGTGCAGTCACTGCCACGCAGGGCATTGCCCAGCACGATGACGAGGTTAGTGATGATGCGAGCACGGGTCTCGGTGCCGCCGGCCATAGCGGAAATCTCGCCCCGATTCACCGGGAACACCTCGCCCCGGTAGTATTCGTGCTTCTCGTCCTGGCCCTCCTCCCATTCGAGGTAGGCTTCGGGGCTGAGGGTGAGGCGGGCGGCGGGGGCGGCAGGCATGGCGATGTAGGTCAGGTCTCCCCACAGGTCGGGCAGTGGGTGGCCGCAGGCAAGCCCCGAATCAGCCGCTGCCGATTCGGGGCTTTGCACGTTTCTGCTTTGCACGCTTCTACAGCCTGCTACCGCACGACGGTGAGCTTGCGCGTCTCGGTCCGCCCGGCGGCGCGGAGGCGGACGACGTAGACCCCCGACGGCAGGCCGGCCGTGCCGAGGGTGATCTCGTGCGTGCCCTCGCCGGCCGGTCCGTCCCGGAGCACGGCGACCGTCCGCCCGAGCACGTCAATGACTTCGAGCCGCATCGGCCCGGCCGCCGGCATCTCAACGACCACGCGGGCGACGCCCCCGACGGGCGGGTTCGGGTAGACCGCTCCGAGGCGCGGCGCGGCACCCGGCGTCGCGCCCGGCTCACTCGCCACCGGCCTCGCGCCGATGAAGGTAAAATCCTTCATCTGGTAGCTCTGGTAGAGCGGCCACTGGTCGGCGACGTGCGGGCTGGGCAGCCCGGCGCTGTTGTAGAACGCGCTCTGGCCGGGCGGGATGAGGTTCTCGGCGCGGCTGCCGGTCTCGCTGAACTGGACGAGCTGCTGGTACGTGCCGGGGTACTCGCGCGCGTCAATGACCGCGTGGATGCCCTTCATCTCGTCGAAGGCGAGCGGCGCGTTCTCGGTCACGTAGTCCTCGATGACGAGGACGCCGTCGTAGGTCCGCCCGGCCCCCTCGGTCCACGGCATGATGTCGCCGTGGTCCCAGTAGTCGGCGGGCTTGTTGTTCCAGTTGACGTAGTAGCCCTGGGCCGTGTTCTCGTCTTTGGGAAGCTCCTCGAAGGGCCGGATGCCGTCCCACTCCTGGGAGCCGTCGCCGAGGAGCGGGAGGCGGGGGTCGGACCCGTCGGGGCGGTCGGGGTAGAAGCCGATGTGCCAGTAGCGGATGTCCTGCGCCTTGCTGTTGAGGAAGAAGTTGAACGACATCGGGACGGCCGCCATCACGGCGTCCACGTCCGCCTCGGTCTCGGCCTTCCACAGGTCGTAGAACGCCTCGAGCATGTCCAGCTCCTGCTGCCAGAAGGTATACTGCCACGTGAACGCCTGCTGGTCGTCGAGGTTGGTCGCGTAGACCGGCCCGTGGACGCTCAGGTGGTGGGTGAAGGTGAAGGGTGCGCCGCCGAGCACGGGGACCGTCTCCTCGATCTCCTGGTAGGCCACGAACTGGCCGTCGAAGAGGTAGCGGTCGAGGCTGGTGTCCTCAGTGATCTCGATGAAGGTATCCACGTTGTCCGAGATGCCGCTCGTGAGCGTCCACGCGCGGTCGCCGATCCGGCCGATGATGACGCCGGGGATGCCCGGCACCGTCATCCCGGCGATGTGGAGCGCGGGCGCGTCGGCCTCGCCGACGAGGAGCTCGGACTCCCACGTTACGGCGCGGTTCGGGTCGCCTGGGGTCGGCGTCAGCATCGGCTCGCCCATCTGCGGCGCGCCGAGGAGCATCACGTCGCCCGAGGCCGACTGCGACGGCCCGATGAGCGCGGCGTAGGAGCCGAACTTGCGCGGGACCCCGAGGCCGTCGAAGAGGCGATCCACGCGCTCGCGCCGGGCGGCGACCTCAGCCGCGATGGCCGGGTCCACGGCCGGCCCCCGGTACGCGACGTCGGGGGGCGCGGCGGCGGCGGGGCCGCTGGAGGGGATCGTCGTCGGTGCCGGGGGGTCGTTGATCGGGCGGTTCTCGTTGAACCAAGCGATCCCGTTGGCCTCCAGCTCGGCCAGCCGGGTCAGCTCCTGCCCGCCGGCCTCGCCGAAGCGCCGCATGAAGAACTGCATGATGGCGACCATCTTGTCCGCGTCCCACCGCTCGATCCCGATGAGCGTGAATGGGAGCTGCGTGTACTCGAACGGCTGGTACACCGCCGGGTTGGCGGCGACCGAGTCGATGTAGGCGTTGACGCCGTCGGCGAAGCTGGTCAGGACCGTTTGGGTCTCTTCGGAGAGGGCGTCGAACTGGGCCTGCCGCTCGGCCGGGGTGTAGAAAAAGGTGCGGACGAGGGTGTCGGCCGGGACGAAGTCGGGACCGAAGGCCTCGGCGAGGCGGCCGGTCGAGGCGCGCCAGAAGTTCTCCATCTGGAAGAGCCGGTCCTGGGCCGCGGCGAAGCCCTGGCCGAAGAACGCGGCGGCCTCGGTCTCGGCCGTGACGTGCGGCACGCCCCACGTGTCGCGGTCGATGGCGACCGTCGTGCCGTCGGGGGCCTGGAGGCTGATGTCCTGGGCGGCCTGCCCGTGCGCGGCGAGCGGCGCGACGAGCAGGAGAACGGGGAGGAGCGCGTAGCGGTGGAGCATGGGAGCGGGGGCTTGGTGGACAGGTACCCTCGTAGCTTACACCCGTTGCCCGCCTGAGACAAGCCCTCCCCGCTGCGCGTATTTTTCGTCAACACCCTGCCCCCGACCCGATGAAGTCCCACATCCAGCAACTCAACGCCGAGCTGTTCGGCGAGGTCGTCGCGCTCCGCCACCGCCGGCCGGAGCTGGCCTTCGAGGAGCACGAGACCGCCGCGTGAACTGCAGAGCAGTCTTCTCTGCTAGGCCGTGCTCCACGCCTTACTTTTCTACCGTATCCATTCCCCCCACTCCCGCCCCCGCCCCGGCTCAGGTCATAGCGAAGCCACCAGCAGCGCGGCCCCCATCAGGCCGAAGACGAGGTAGCTCGCCGGGTCCTTCGCCGCGAACAGGATCGGGTCGTCGTCGAGGTCGCGCCGCCCGGCCAGCAGCCAGACGCGCGTGATCCAGTAG
>JBBSMV010000318.1:0-3272 GCA_038232975.1 Rhodothermales bacterium | reverse complement strand
CTACGCCGAGCGCTACACGCGCGCGCTCGGCGAGAACGACAGCCTCCGCGCCGACAACATCGCGCTCGCGACCGAGGTGGCGCGCCTCCGCGAGGCCCGCAGCGAGAACGAGCGGCTCCGCGCGCTCATCGCCTTCGGCGACTCGGCCGACTACCGGATGCTCCCGGCGCGCGTCGTCGGCAAGGACATCACGCGGCAGGACAACCTGCTGACGCTCAACGTCGGCGCGCGCGCCGACGTCCGCGAGGGGATGGCGGTGATTGACGAGCGCGGGATCGTCGGCAAGGTCGTGCTCACGAGCGCCAACTACGCCCTCGTGATGCCCCACCAGAACACCAACTTCCGGGTCCCTGCCAAGATTGACCTCCTGAACCGCGACGGCGTCGTGCGCTGGGACGGCGCGGCCAACGACCGCCTGCTGATGGAGTACGTCACCAAGACCGAGCCGGTGGTGCGGAGCCAGCTCGTCGTCACGAGCGGCTTCAGCGGGACCTTCCCGGCCGGCATCCCCGTCGGCGTCGTGGACTCGGTCTACGCCGCTAAGGGCCGCAACGACCTCGTGATCTACCTCAAGCCCTCGGCCTCGGTCTCGTCGGTGGACTATGTCTACGTGCTCCTCGACCAAATCTCGCCTGAGCGCGTGGAGCTAGAGAGCACGCCGGTTCAGTAAGGTTTCTCGTTTTTCGTTTCTGGTTCTTCGCTCCGACTGCCGTGCTTCCCTCTATTTTCTCTTCTCTCTTTTCCCTCTTCTCTTTTCCATTCTTCCTCGCCTTTCTGCTCGTCCTCCCGGCGCAGGCGCAAGACCCTTCGGCAGGCTCAGGGCAGGCGCTCGGCACCCAGATCGACGCGGTCCTCGACGACCCGGACTTCGCCGACACGCACTGGGGCGTCCACGTCCTCGACCTCACGACCGGCGAGACCCTCTACGCCCGGAACGCCCAGAAGAACTTCGTCCCAGCCTCGGTGATGAAGCTCTTCACCACGGCCGCTGCCCTCGACGGCCTCGGCCCGGACTTCCGCTACACGACCACGCTCTACCTCGACGGAGCCGTCCGCGACGGCCGCCTCGACGGCAACCTCGTCGTCCGCGGCTCCGGCGACCCGACCATCAGCGACCGCCTCTTCGAGCAGGGCTATCCCACAAGCGGCGACGCGACGGCGCTCTTCCGCGCCTGGGCCGACTCGCTCCAGGCGCGCGGCATCACCGCCGTCTCGGACCACGTCATCGGCGACGACGACGTCTTCGACGACCTCGAGCTCGGCAACGGCTGGGCGTGGGACGACGAGCCGTCGCCCTACGCCGCCGAGATCAGCGGGCTGAGCTTCAACGAGGGCCGCGTCACCGTCACCGCCGAGGGCACCCGCCCCGGCCGCACGGCCACCCTGAGCGTTGAGCCTGCCGGGACCGACTACGTCTACTTCATCAACCAAACCCGGACGGTCGGCCGGAAGGCCGGGGCCGACCGCGAAATCCGGCGCGAGCGCGGGGGCAACGCGTTCTGGATCGAGTCCGAGGTCCCGCAGGGCCAGCGGCTGGCGCACACCGTCTCGGTCTCTAACCCGACGCGCTACTTCGTCCACGTCCTGCGCGAGACGCTCCTGGCCGAGGGCGTCTACGTCGACGGCGACCCGGTGGACGTGGACGACTGGCGCGACAAGCCGGACTACCGCCGCCTCGTGCCGGTGGCGACGCACACCTCGCGGCCGCTCCGCGAGATCGTCGCGCTGACCAACAAGGAGAGCCAGAACCTCTACGCCGAGCACCTGCTCAAGACCCTCGGCGCGGTGCGCTGCCCGGCTGAGCGCCCGGCCCGCGTGGTCTGCGGCTCGACGCAGGCCGGCCTGCTGGCGGCCCGGCCCCTGTTCGAGCGCGCCGGGCTGGACCTCGAGACGATGCGGCTGCGCGACGGCTCCGGGATGTCGCCCTACGACATGGTGGCCCCCAAGGACGTGACGGCGATCCTGCGCGCGATGTGGATCCACCCGGACCCGGCGGTGACGGAGGCGTACTTCGGCTCGCTCGCGGTCGGCGGCGAGGACGGGACGCTGGAGGGGCGCTTCCGCAGCGGCCGGGCGCGGGGGAGGGTCCGCGCCAAGACGGGGACCGTCACCGGGGCCAAGAACCTCGCGGGCGTCGTGACCACGGCCGGGGGCACGCCGCTCGCCTTTGCGCTCCTGGCGGGCAACTTCGGGACGACCTCGCGGCGCGTGACGCAGGCGCAGGACGCCATCGTTGAGCTGCTGGCGCGCGCCCGGTAGGTTGAGGTCCGGGACGCGGGTAATGCAGGGCTGACACTCGGCCTCGGTGCGGAGGCCGTCGGGCTGACGGCGTGGTTCTGGTGGCGCGTCCGGCAGCCCGCGCCGTTCAGGATGAGCGGAGAGGCCGAGCGCATTACTGTTTCGTAAAGGATTTGCGCAGCGGTAGGAGATGTAGTACGTTGACAGGTGCTTCTATCCGACGACCCCCTCACCACGGAGGATTCAGCTATGCTCGCCACCACACTCGAACGCAGCTTTCGCAGCGCGCTTCCCTTCACGACTGCCGCGCTCACCATGCTTCTGCTCACCGGCTTTTCCGTCGCCTCTGCGCAAGAGGCTGTCATCACGCCAAGTCTTCAAGAGCGTCTGGCTGAGGTCGGGCCGGATGAGCTGATCCCAGTGCTGATCTCCTTCGACGCGGGGCGCACGTTCTCCGCGCAGGAGCAGGCCGCTATGGAGGCCATGCCGAAGGAAGAGCGTCAGACCTACGTGGCCCGCGAGGTCGTCTCGTTCGCGCGCCAGCACCAGGGCAGCGTGCTGGGCATCCTGCGAGAGGCGGAGCAGCGGGGGGAGGCCGAGCGCGTCCGCAGCATCGAGATCGCTAGTGCCGCCTCGGGCCGCCTCACGGCTGAGGTTATCCGCGCCGTTGCTACGCAGCCGGAGGTACGGCGCATCACGTGGGACCGGCCCCTCCCGCCGGAGCAGGTGCTCGATGGGGCAGGAGGTGCGTCCGTGGCCGAGGGTGGTCTCCTCGAACCGACCCGGACGCCGCCGGTGGAGCCGGAGTGGGGCGTCGCAAAGGTCAGGGCACCGGAGCTTTGGGCGATGGGGATCACCGGCACCAGCACGCTGGCCGCCGTCCTCGACAACGGGTGCTACTACCTGCACCCAGACCTGGTGGACCACCGCTGGGACGGCCGGGCGACGGACGGCACGCAGCTCTGGTACGATGCGAACTCAGACGGGACGCAGGACCCGGGCGAGAGCCTGACCCATCACGGTTGGGATACCGT
>JBBSMV010000317.1:0-3275 GCA_038232975.1 Rhodothermales bacterium | reverse complement strand
CCGCCGCGTCGCGGTGCCGGCCGAGGTGACGAGCCGCAGGACGTAGACCCCCGCCGCCAGCCGCGCCGTGTCGAAGCCGGCCTCGTAGCTGCCGGCCGGCCGGACCCCGTCGGCGAGCACGGCCGCCGTCCGCCCGAGCAGGTCCACGACCTCCAGCCGCACCGGCTCCGGCGCGGCCACGACGTAGGGGACCGCCACCGGGCCGCGCGCCGGGTTCGGGTACGGCTCCAGCAGGGCACCTCTCGTCGCTGCGGGTCCCTGTTCGCTGGACGTGATGAAGGGCTCGCCGTACTCGACGCCGCCGACACGGGCGTAGCGGAGAGCAGAGCTTTCGAACATGGCAAAGTATCTAGTGAAGCCGATTCCGGCGGCGAAGGTGCTGGCATATTCACAACCTCCGGTATCCACCGTCTTCACCGAGGTGACGACCGTGTCGTCCCCGATCTCGACGGCTTGAGCATATCCCCCCTCCACCCTGGCATTGCATCCGTCGTAGTTGGACTCGCTCCCGAAGGGCGCGCCGAGTGGGAATCCGAAGGGGATTTCGTAGAGGCCGTTCCCGCCGTCGAGCGTTCGGATTTCGGTCGAGAGCGTGTCGAAGCGGACATAGGCCACCCTGCTCGACCCGACCGGCGTGCCGGCGGGGTCCACCTGCTGTGCTTCGTAGCGGAAGTAGCGCGTCCCGCCGACGACCGTTTCTTCTGTCACCCGGTTCTGCTGGAGCTTCTCCACGCCCTCCTCCTGGCCTTCGTACTCCCAGACGTTGCCGACCTGCAGCGGGAAGTAGCGCTCGGCGCTCGTGGTGTCGGGGGTCTGAGCCGAGGCCGCGACGAGGAGCACGGTGCAGATGGTAACAAGCTGCTTCATGACGGTGTCGGTCTGGTTGGACAAGCAGAACAGCGCTAGAACCGGGCACAGAACGACGTGGGCCTAGCGGAGGATCACGAGGCAGCGCTCCGGACAGAGGCCCGGCTCAGGGCAGAGAGAGCTAGCGGAGAAGGCGGCAGGAGGACCAATTGAAATGCCAGAATATGAAGTATCGAAGCGCAATGCAAGTCTCCACCAAGTTATTCTTGGCACCGGAAGCTTTGTGCGCTCTGGAGCACGTCGTCGCGCTCGCACCCGAGGGCCCTACCCTCGGCGGTCTCGGCTACGGCGTGCTCGGCCTCCCGGCGCTGCGCTTCCAGAAACGCCACGTGTGCCTCGATGCCGGGCCGGATGGCTGGGTCCGCTGTGCGAAGCCGGTTCCGCTCAGCCACGATCATCTCAGCCACGATCATCTCGGTGAGTTGACGACGGCGGGCTACCCGCGCAGCCAGCGCCTGCTGCTCGGCGTCGGGGAGCCGGCGGACGCCGGGCTGGAGGCGCTCGGCCAAGAGGGCGAGCACAGCCGCCCCGCGAAGGTCGGTCTTCGCCAACTGGCCGGTGGCACGGGCGAAGTCGCGCACCCCGCCCGCCTCGGCGGGGCGCAACGCGGGTTCACCACCGCGACCGGAAGCGCTTCGGCAGCGAGGTCGGCGACCACCCGACGTTCGAGGCCGCCGGTGGCCTCCAGGACACTCAGGGTGGCGCGGACACTCAGGGTGGTCGGCAGCGCACGCGGAGCTGCTCGCGCCCGTGCTCGTCATAGGGCGGTACCCTACCGTGAGAGGCCGCCACGGCGCGCGCGCCGTGGCGACCGAGGTAGAGCGCCCTCAGCGTAGAGGCTCGTCACGAGGAAGCCCACCGGGTCCCGGCCTTGCCGATACGGGCTCGCGTCGCTGCACCCGAGAGCGTGCGCTTGGCGGCCCCGGCAACTGCTCGGGATCAAAGCAGGTACGGAGGCGGTGCCCTCGCTACGGCGCGGTCTCAGAGGCCGAGCGACACACGGGCTACCGCTTCGGGGAGCAACATACTAGGGACACGAGCATCGTGTCCCTACAAACGAGCGGGTTGCTGCGACTGCGGGCGCAGCGACCCCTCCCGAAAGCTTCCGCTCTTCCTGTCCTCACCCTTCCGCTCCTACGTGACGGCGACGCTGTCGTGGCTCTCCGGCACCTCGGCGCTGTACATGCGCTCGATCTCCTCGCCGAAGGCCCGGCCGACGGCCGAGCGCTTGACCTTCATCGTCGGCGTCAGCAGGTCGTTCTCGACCGTCATCAGGTCCGGGACGAGCTTGAAGCGCTTGACCTGGCTCCAGTGGTCCATCCCCGCGTTGGCCTCGTTGACGAGGCGCTCGAAGGTGGCGACCACCTGCGGGTCCCTGATCCAGTCCTCCAGGCCGGAGCCCGCGACGCCGCGCGCGCGCGCCCAGACGCCGAGGGCGTCGGCGCTCGGGAAGAGCAGCGCCGTGCAGAACTGGTAGCCCGAGCCGACGACCACGGCCTGCTCGATCAGCGGCTCGCTCTGGAGCGCGTTCTCGATGGGCGACGGGATGACGTACTTGCCGGTGGAGAGCTTGAAGAGGGCCTTCTTGCGGTCGGTGATGCGGAGGTAGCCCTCGGGCGAGAACTCGCCGATGTCGCCGGTGTGGAACCAGCCCTCGGCGTCCATCACCTCCTGCGTCTTGTCGGGGGCTTTGTAGTAGCCCAGCATGACGTGCGGCCCGCGCGTGAGGATCTCGCCGTCCTCGGCAATCGCCACTTCGACGCCGGGGACCGGCTGCCCGACGGTGCCGGCGCGGTTGGCCCCGATGCGGTTCATCGTGATGACAGGGCTGGTCTCGGTCAGCCCGTAGCCCTGCACGACGGGGACGCCGAAGGCGCTGAACGCCTGCGCGAGGTCCGCCCGGAGGGCCGCCCCGCCGACGGCGACGGTCTTGATGCGCGTCAGCCCGAGCTTCTCGCGGAGCTTCGAGTAGACGAGCTTGTCGGCGAGCGCGAGCTTGACCGGGGAGAGGCCGCCCTTCGGCCGGCGGAGGTCGTAGCCCGAGGCGAGGTCGAGCGCCCACGAGCCGATCCTCTTCTTCAGCCCGTCGCTCTCCTGCACGCCGAGGAGCACCTTGTCGTAGACCTTCTCGAGCACGCGCGGCACGGTGGCGAAGAACGTCGGCCGGACCTCGGCGAGGTGGCCGACGAGCAGGTCGGGGTTCGAGAAGTAGAGCGAGTGCCCCCAGGCGACGTGGGCGATGGTGAGCATGCGCGCGAAGACGTGGGTCATCGGCAGGAACGTCAGCACGGTCTCGGCGTCGCCCTTTTCGAGCACGCCGAGCGAGGCGAGCGCGCCGAGGACGTTCGAGGAGATGTTCTCGTGCGAGAGCATCACGCCCTTCGGCTTGCCCGTGGTGCCACTCGTGT
>JBBSMV010000316.1:0-3294 GCA_038232975.1 Rhodothermales bacterium | reverse complement strand
TCCTGCCATGCGTTACGTTCTGCTTACTGCCCTCGCCGGTGTCGCCCTCACCCTCGCGCCGTCTACTACGGCTGTTGCCCAATATGGCCCTGTGGTCTACATGACCCATTACAAGATTCAAGCGGAACGCATGGATAGCCTCGCCGCCCTCACCGCGAAATACGACGCCCCGTGGCACGACTTCATCGCCGAAAATGTCGAGGGCTACCAGCGCTGGTACTTCCGCCACGACACCGGCAACGAATACAACTACATGATCGTCACCATGTACCCGAACTGGGACATGATCCGCGGCGACGAGATTCCGTACGATGATCTCTTTTCGAAATTTGTTGCCTCCATGGGGATGACGATGGAGGAGGCCGACAATCAAGGCGTCGAAGAGAAGTTCGACTGGGCGTACGAAGGCTCCCAGCACATGGATCAGATCTGGCGCCCCATCGAGGCCGAGGCCATGATGCATGATGGATGACAAGATGATGGACGACAACTGACTCGGACATCGCCGTCTGTACGCGTGCCCGCCTCGGACGCCCCGAGGCGGGCACGTGGTATGAGTATGAATGGCGCGACGGTACCGCGCTCGACTCGAGGCTGCCGAGTGAGGGCTGTCTCGTGCGAATGGCGACGGAGGGGTTCGAAGCGAAGCATCACGTGACACGGCTGCGCTGACGACAATTTGCGTGGCGGAAACGAAGCGGGAGGCGTAGCCCGTTGCTAAGACAGGCCGCTTAGCCTGATCTTCTGTCCTCGCCCGCTCATGTCTCCGCATGGCCTTTCTCAACCCGCTCGTCCTGCTCGGCCTCGCGGCGGCGGCGATCCCCATCCTGATCCACCTCTTCAACTTCCGCAAGCCGCGGACGGTGGACTTCTCGTCGCTGGCGTTCCTGCACGAGCTCCAGAAGAGCACGATGCGGCGCGTCCGCATCAAGCAGTGGCTGCTGCTCATCCTCCGCACGCTCGCCATCGCCTGCCTCGTCCTGGCCTTCGCCCGGCCGACGGTCCAGAGCGGCTGGGCGGCCGTCTTCGGCGGGCAGGTCGAGACCTCGACGGCGCTGGTCCTCGACAACTCGCTCTCGATGACCGTCCGCGACGCGCAGGGCGACCTGCTGACGCAGGCGCGGGAGCTGGCCTCGGCGGTCGTCGAAGCCTCCGAGGCGGGGGACGAAGTGTTCCTCGTCGCCACGGCGGCAGCCGGGCGGCCCGAGGCGTTCCGCAACCCCGGCCCGGCGCTCGACGCGATTGCGGAGCTGGAGCCGGAGGCCGGGGCGGGGACCGTCGGCAACGCCGTCGGCCGGGCCTTCGCGCTGCTCGACGGGGCCGAGAACCTGAACCGCGAGGTCCTCGTCGTCTCTGACCTCCAGGCCTCGACGTTCCTCGACTCGGCGCGCGTGCCTGCGCCCGAAGGCGTCCGCGTGACGCTCCTGCCCGTCGGCGAGCGGCAGCACGCGAACGTGGCCGTCACCGAGGCCCGCGTCGTCAGCCGGATCGTCGAGGCCGGGCAGCCGGCCGAGGTCGAGGCGACGCTCGTGAGCTACGGCACGGACGCGGTCGCGGGCTACGCGGCGAGCCTCTACCTCGACGGCGAGCGCGTGGCTCAGGCCTCGGCCGACCTCACCCCGCGCGTCCCGACGACCGTCACGTTCACCGCCACGCCGCAGACGCGCGGCTGGCTCCGCGGCGAGGTCCGCACCGAGGCCGACGAGTTCGAGTGGGACAACACGCGCTACCTCGTCGTCCACGTCCCCGAGACGCGGCGCGTGCTCGTCGTCGAAGGCGCGGGGCAGCGGGCCGACCTCGTGGACCTCGCCCTCTCGCTCGGCGGCGAGCAGACCCGCTTCGCCGTCACGACGGTCCCCGAGACGGCCCTCGCGGCGCAGGACCTCGGCGGGTTCGACGTGGTTGTGCTCGTCGGGCCGGAGAGCCTGGCGAGCGGCGAGCGGGCGGCGCTGGCGCGCTTCGTGCAGAGCGGCGGCGGGCTGATGCTCTTCCCCTCCGAGCGGGCGGGTGCCGCCGACTACGACGCGCTCTTCGCGGCTCTCGGCGGCGGACGGCTCGGCGAGGCCGTCGGGCGGCTCGGCGGGACGCAGGCGGTGGCGCAGTTCGGCCGCGTGGACCTGGAGCACCCGCTCTTCGAGGGCGTCTTCGAGGACGGCGACCAGGCTCGGCTCGAAAGCCCCGACATTTTCCTGGCGCGGCCGTACCGGCCCGGCGGCGGGGACGAGTACACGCTGATTGCGCTCTCGAGCGGGCCGCCGTTCCTTCAGGAGATTCGGAGCGGCGACGGCACGGCGTTCGTGTTCGCCGTCGCGCCGGACCCGCGCTGGAGCGATTTCCCCGTGCGCGGCCTCTTCGTCCCGCTGCTCTACCGCGCCGTCTACTACCTCGCCGCCGACGCCGACACCGGCGAGGCGCTGAGCGTCCGGCAGGCCGGCGCGCTGCGTGTCTCGGGGGCGACCGAGGGGCTGCGGCTCGTCGGGCCGGACGGGGCGGAGCTCGCGCCCGAGCAGCGGAGCGTCCCCGGCGGCGTGCTCCTCGAGCTCGACGACTCGGTGCGCGAGCCGGGGGTCTACGACGTGATCCAGGGCGAGCGCCTCGTCCGGCGCGTGGCCTTCAACCCCGACGCGCGCGAGTCCGACCTCACCCCACTCGATGCCGAGGCGGCACGCGCCGGGCTCGAAGCCGCGACCGGGGCCGAGGTGCGCCTCCTCGATGCCTCGGATGGGCGCGGGCTCGACGCGGCGGCGCGGATCGCCGAGGAGCGGGCGGGCGTCGAGCTGTGGAACGTCTTTCTGATGGCGGCGCTCTTCTTCCTGGTCGCCGAGATGCTCGTGGCGATGCAGTGGCGGCCCCACCGTGCGGAGTCGAAACGAACGCGTGTCGGGGCGTGAGGCCGGCTTGTCACACGACGGTTGGAAGGGGGCCTACCGGACCAGCGTGATCCGCTCGGTGAACGCCCGCACCCCGCCCTCGGGTCCGGTGGCGGTGCCGCGCACGAGGTACACCCCCGCAGGCAGCCCCGACGCCTCGAGCCGCACGCGGTGCTGCCCCGCCTCGAACGGCCCGTCGGCGAGCACGGCCACCTCGCGCCCGAGCACGTCGTAGACCACGATCCGCACCTCCGCCGCCGCACCTAGTGTGAGCGCTACCGTCGCCTCAGCCTGCGCCGGGTTCGGCCACACCGACAGGCTCGCCTCCTCTGACGGCTCCGCTTCGCCTTCTAGGTCCGTGCTCTCGGTCACCGTGAGCGTCACCGGCACCTCGGCCACGACCGGCCCGATCCCGTCGCCCTCG
>JBBSMV010000315.1:0-3296 GCA_038232975.1 Rhodothermales bacterium | reverse complement strand
GGCCGAGTTGGCCGCCGAGGGCATCCGCGTCACGACCGTCACGCCGGGGCTGATGCGGACCGGCTCGCACGTCAACGCGCTCTTCAAAGGTCAGCACGAGCGGGAGTTCGCGTGGTTCGCCGTCTCGGATGCCAACCCCCTTCTCTCGGTACCCGCCGACCGCGCGGCGCGGCAGATCGTCGAGGCCGTCCGCCACGGCGACCCGGCCCTCACCATCACCCTCCCGGCCAAGCTCCTCGCCGCGCTCGACGGTCTGGCACCGGGCCTCGTCGGGACCGCGATGAAAGCCGCGAGCCGGCTCCTCCCCGACAGCACCGGCCCGCACGGCGACCGGCGGCAGACGGGCTGGGAGAGCTTCTCCGACGTGGCCCCTTCGGTGCTGACGCGCCCTGCCGACGAGGCGATCTCCGAGAACAACGAGCTGCGCGGCCACGAGGACATCGCGTGAGAGCCTCACCGGCGGGCTGAACCGAGCCTGAAGCGCCGGCCCCTCCGGCCAACTCTCCCGGTGGTGCCCCCGTTCAGCCCTCGGAGTCTCCCTGATTTTCGGCCCTCATGCAACCTCGCAGCACGCCGGGGGGTTGAACAGGTCCACTTCTTCCGAGCCGGCTCACGCTGACCGCTCTACCACCCAACCACCCATCTACCACCCAACCACCCATCCCCATGAAGCTCAACTCGCTCCACGACCTCTACCTCCAGCAGCTCAAGGACCTCTACAGCGCCGAGTCGCAGCTCATTGACGCGCTCCCCGACATGGCCGACGAGGCCAACCACCCGGACCTCAAGAAGGCCTTCCGCGACCACCTCCAGCAGACGAAGGAGCACAAGCAGCGGCTCGATCAGATCGGGAAGAACCTCGGCGAGGACCTCTCGGGCGAGACCTGCCAGGCCATGAAGGGCCTCGTCAAAGAGGGCAAGGAGATGATCAAGGAAAAGGCCGCCGACCCCGTCAAGGACGCCGGCCTCATCGCAGCGGCGCAGCGCGTCGAGCACTACGAGATCGCCGGCTACGGCACCGTCTGCACCTTCGCCGAGATGCTCGGCCGCGACGACGACCTGAAGCTCCTCCAGCAGACCCTCTCCGAGGAGAAGAACACCGACGAGAAGCTGAACAAGATCGCCAAGCAGACCGTGGACCCGGCGGCGCTGCAAGGGGCGATGGCCTAGCGCCGGCTCTACCAGTAGGGTTTTACCAGCTAGGGCAGGGGGGCCTGCTGAGCGGACCGGCTCGGCAGGTCCCCTGTTTTATCTAGGCTCCACGCCCCACCCGCCTCGGCGGAGCCGTATCCTGCCGGAGAGCCTCCACCGCCTCCCCGGCCCGTGACCGTCCTCGGCCTCTCTTGCTTCTACCACGACGCGGCGGCGTGCCTCGTGCGGGACGGCCGCATCGTGGCGGCGGCGCAGGAAGAGCGCTTCACTCGCCGCAAGCACGACGCCTCGTTCCCGGCGCACGCCGTCGCCTACTGCCTCGGCGAGGGCGGGATCGCGGTCGCCGACCTCGACGCCGTCGCGTTCTACGACAAGCCGTTCCTGACGTTTGAGCGGCTCCTCGAGACCTACCTCGCCTTCGCCCCGCGCGGCCTCGCCTCGTTCCTGAAGGCGATGCCGGTGTGGCTCAAGAAGAAGCTCTGGACGCCCGACGTCATCGCGCGCGAGCTGGGTCCCGGATCAGGTCCGGGGCAGGCTTTCGACGGGCCGGTGCTCTTCACCGAGCACCACGAGAGCCACGCCGCGAGCGCCTTCTTCCCCTCGCCCTTCGAGCGCGCCGCCGTCCTCACCGCCGACGGCGTGGGGGAGTGGGCGACGACCTCGTTCGGCGTCGGGGAGGGCAACCGCCTCCGGCTCCTCGGCGAGCAGCACTTCCCGCACTCGCTCGGGCTGCTCTACTCGGCGTTCACCACCTTCTGCGGCTTCCGGGTCAACTCCGGCGAGTACAAGCTGATGGGTCTCGCGCCCTACGGCGAGCCGCGCTTCGCCGACACGATCCGCCGCGAGCTGATGGACCTCAAGGCCGACGGCTCGTTCCGGCTCAACATGGCGTACTTCACCTACCCCGTCGGGCTGCGCATGACGGGTCGCCGCTTCGCCGACCTCTTCGGCGGGCCGCCGCGCGCGCCCGAGGGACCGATCACGCAGCGCGAGCTGGACCTCGCCCGGAGCGTGCAGCTCGTGACCGAGGAGGTCGTGCTCGCGCTCGCCCGGCACGTCCACCGCGAGACGGGCGAGAGGAACCTCTGCCTCGCCGGCGGCGTCGCGCTCAACTGTGTGGCGAACGGGCGGCTGCTGCGTGAGGGGCCGTTCGAGCGCCTCTGGATTCAGCCGGCGGCGGGGGACGCGGGCGGCGCGCTCGGCGCGGCGCTCACGGTGTGGCACGAATGGGCCGACCCCGGATCAGGTCCGGGGCAGGCTACGCCGCGCACGGTGCAGCCGGACGACGCGATGCAGGGCTGCTACCTCGGCCCGAGCTTCTCGCCCGACGAGATCGCGGCGGTGCTGGAGCGCGAGGGCGTTCCGGGTGAGAGGCTCGGCGAAGAGGCCCTCGTCGAGCGGACGGCGGCGCTGCTGGCTGAGGGCCACGCGGTCGGGTGGTTTCAGGGGCGCATGGAGTTCGGGCCGCGCGCCCTCGGCCACCGCTCGATCCTCGCCGACCCGCGCGGGCCGGACGTGCAGCGGACGGTGAATCTGAAGATCAAGTTCCGCGAGAGCTTCCGGCCCTTCGCCCCGGCCGTCCTCGCCGAGTGCGCCACCGACCTCTTCGACCTCGCGGTGGAGAGTCCCTACATGCTCCTCGTCGCTCCCGTCAAGAATGCCACTGGGGGCGGAACCGGGCTAGACCGTCGCCGCTACACCGACTCTCCGGTCCCTGCGGTCACGCACGTGGACGGCTCGGCGCGGGTGCAGACCGTGACGGCGGCGCGTAACCCGCTCTTCCACCGGCTCCTGCGGGCGTTCGAGGCGCGGACCGGCTGCCCGGCCCTTGTCAACACCTCGTTCAACGTCCGCGGCGAACCCATCGTCTGCACGCCTGAGGACGCCCTCCGGGTGTTCCGCCGCACCCACCTCGACGCGCTCGTGCTCGGCCCCTACCTCGTCACCAAGTCCATGCTGCCCGCCGCCGAGCGCGAGGCGTTCTCGGCCGAGGAGATCGCGGCGGAGTACGGGCTGGACTGAGGGTGGGGGGAAGGGGGGAAGGGAAAAAAGGCAACCAAGCTAGGGTGTGTGGACATTTGCGAGGTCAGGCTCGCACGAGGTCACGATTTTGCTCTCGCAAGGCGCGCGAGAAGCCAGATGCC
>JBBSMV010000314.1:0-3311 GCA_038232975.1 Rhodothermales bacterium | reverse complement strand
TGTAGTAGTCGTTAGCCGTATCGCATACAACACCTGGCGTACTGCACACGACATCGCCGTTGTAGGGAATCACCCAATTCTCGTCGCCAAAGATGTCTTGGCTGAACCACGGGTCCTGACCGCCGACCACCCCAGAGCTCATGAATGCATCTACTTTATCGTAAGGGGTAAGTGTCAGATGATAGGAGTCAGTTTTCCGTAGCGCCGTCGGCAACTGTCAGAGGATGGGAGTCACCAGAGCGCGTTCACTCCGAGAACGGTCGTCGAGGGAGGCCGTACGGATGCTCGGCCAGCACCGGCTGGTCCGACGGCTCTCGCCGCCGCAGGCGGTGCAAGCAGAGCCGCTTCCCAGCCAAGTCCACGTCGCACCGGACCAACCGGGATGACCACGCCTCGGAGACCTCGAACGAGCGGCCCAGCACACGCACCTTGCCGCTCGCGTCGGTGCGGCGGACGAAGACCATCCGTGAGGCGGGGGTGTCGGCCGGGTGCCTCTGGAGGTCGAGTGCCCACTCTTCTGGGACCGGTCGCCGAGTCGGCGCTCCGTCTCGGCGCGCGGCCGACCGCCGGCGGTGAGCCGCAACGTACGCCGACGACCGCTCGGCGAGCGCGTCGATGGACTCGTGGTGGAAGCGGCCCCAGACCTTCGCCTGCCAGAGCCCGTTGTACCCCTCGATCTGAGCCTGAAAGCCGTGCTCGCTCACCGGCGCAAAGACCGGTACGACGCCGAGCGAGAGGCAGGCCCGGCTGACGCGCCCGATGACGTCGGGGTGGATGTGAGGGCCGTGAAAGACAGTCCCGTTGTCGAACTGTGCGTAGCCCGGCAACCCGAACATGCGCCAGTGCGCGATGAGGTGGCCGACGATGTCCGTGGCCTTGATCGCCGCCTCGTGGGGCCACGAGCAGACGAGCCCGCCATGGAGTGAGACGCCGTTGAGGACTTCGACCAGCGGACCGTCTTTGATCTTGAGCCCCTCGACGAGGTCGAACGAGTCGAGTTCGGCCCGCCCGGCGGCGACCTCCGGGAGATACCACCCCTTCGGCGGAGCCTTGCGCCGGGGGCGGCGTTGGGCGTCGAGCAGGCCGCGCCGTTCGAAGACCCGGCCAATGGTCCGCTCGCTCGGCACGCCCTGGACGCCTTCGTCGAGGAGGGCGCGGCGGACGGCAGCGGCCCCGTACTCGCCGAGCGCGCTGTGGTCGCGCAGTCGTTGGCGGGTCTCAACGAAGAGGGCTTCCATCTCGGGTGGAGTGCGGTGGGGTACGTGGTGGGGTGCGTGCGAGCGGTCGGACCAGTCGACGCGGTCGAGGCGCTGGTCGTCCGCACGATGGAGCCACCGCTGAACGGTCCGCAGGCCGACGCCGAACTGTCGGGCGACGGCCCGCTGGGAGTGGCCGCGTCGGACGGCGGCGACCATGGCTCGGCGGCGGTTGACGGATGCTTTTTTTGCTCATGTGAACTCAGTCAGGTGGGAGATCGGTCAGGATAGGTGATCCCCATCATCTGTCACCTGGGCGACTCCCATCATCCGTCACCTACCCCTTTACGCTTAAAGACCCATGACCGACCTCGTTGCGACGCTGCTATTCGGTTTGGGGTTGGGCGCGGTCGTCGGGCTCGGAGAAGTCCTGCGGGCGCGTGCCGAGTGGGAGCCGGAGGCATCGCGGCGGTTCGTGCATCTTCTGACGGGCCTGCTCGTCGCGCTGTGCCCGTTCTGGTTTGCGGAGCCGTGGGGGATCTACGCGCTCGCCTGCGTTTTCATCGGCGTCAACCTCTGGGCCGTCCCCCGCCGTGTCTTTCCGGGGATGCACGCCATCCGGCGGCCGAGCTGGGGGACGGTGACCTTCCCGCTCGCGCTCCTGTTCGCGCTCGCGACGTGCTGGACGCTCGACGCCGAGCGCATCTACATCCTCCAGACGGCCTTTTTCGTCCTCGCTGTCGCCGACCCGCTCGCCTCGCTCGTCGGGACGACGTTGCAGCGGCCGGGGCGGTTTGTGATCGCCGGACACGAGAACCCGACCGAAGGGAGGCTCACCGGAGGTAAGTCGGTGGCGGGCTCGGTAGCATTCTTCCTCGCGGCGTGGGGAACGGCGACCGGGGCGCTCATCGTGCTGGGCAGGCACGGGCTGGACGGACCGGGCATCGCCCTCGCGGCGTTCACCGCGGCGGCGCTCGCTACGGGTGCCGAACTGCTGGCGCGGCGTGGGTGGGACAACTTTTACATCGTTGCAACTGTCGTGGCGGTGCTCACGTGGCTCCACGCGCAGCCCGAAGACGCCGGGCGGCTCGCGGGGCTCGTCGGGATAGCCGTAGCGTTCGGGGCTGCGGCGTATGCAGTGCGCTTTCTCGACCTCAGCGGAGCCGTGGCGACGGCGGGGCTGGCGTTCTCTGTGCTCGTGCTCGGCCCGGCGTGGGCGGTGCCTGGCGTGACCTTTTTCGTGCTCTCCAGCCTACTTTCGAAGCTCGGACGGCGGCGGAAGATGCAGACCGAGGCCCTGACGGAGAAGGGGAGTCGGCGCGATGCAGCGCAGGTCTACGCGAACGGCGGGGTGGCGTGGGCGTTGCTCGTCGCCTACGTGTTCGTCCCTGCCGACATGCTCTACTGGGCGTACGCCGGTTCCTTCGCCGCCGCCGCCGCCGACACCTGGGGGACGGAGGTCGGCACGTTCGCCGCCGGGCCGACGCGGCTGGTGTGGAGCGGCCGGCGCGTACCGCCGGGGACCTCGGGCGGCGTCTCGGCGGCAGGTACGCTCGGCGCGCTCGCCGGGGCGGGTGTCGGGTTTCTCAGCCTCATCCCTTTCGCCAGGCCGTATCTCGACGGGCTCACGCTGCCGACCGCTGCCCTCCTCGTCGTGGGCGGCGGGGTTGCGGCGGCACTCGTCGACAGCCTCCTCGGTGCGACGGTACAGGCGCTCTGGCGCGACCCGGCGACGGGAAGCCTGACGGAGCGCCCACAAGCCGCTGGCCTCGTGCGCGGGCGGCGGTGGGTGACGAACGACCGCGTCAATTTCGCCTGCACGCTCACCGGTGCGCTCATACCGCTTGCCGTCCTCGCCGTCCGGTGATTGGCGCGGACGAAACCCTCGGCGAGCGGGCGTAGCTTACGCTCCGCCGTCTCTTCCCCGTCTTTCACCTAGCTGCGTGCCGATGCCCTGGTACAAAAAGCTCCACTGGCAGATCATCCTCGGCCTGATCCTCGGGCTCGTCTACGGCGTCGTCGCGGCGGCGAACGGGTGGGGCGGGTTCACCCAGAACTGGATCGCGCCGTTCGGGACGATCTTCCTCAACGCGCTCAAGCTCATCGCCGTGCCGC
>JBBSMV010000313.1:0-3313 GCA_038232975.1 Rhodothermales bacterium | reverse complement strand
GGGAGGGCCGTCGCGCTGGGTCCACGTTTGCCCGTCGTCGGTGCTGGCATAGAGCCCGTCGTTGCCCGTTGCGTAGAGGGTCCCGCTTGCACCCTGGTAGAACACGAGGTAAAAGGTCCCCGTAGTCAGCGTCGTGCTCCAGGTGGAGGCCCCCTCGGGCAGGCGCTCCACGCGCGTCCCCGAGGTGTTGTCGAAGATGCTCACGAGGACCGTGCCCGCCGACGTCACCGTAAGTCCTGGTGCGTAACCGACGAAAGAGTAGACCTGCTCCCACGTGGCACCCGCGTCCGTCGAGCGGTAGAGGCGGCTCAGGTAGTTCCCCGGCTCCTCCTGCTGCTGGTCATAGGCCATGGCCAGGTAGTACGTCCCGTCGGTGGGGGCCACGGCGAACTGCGACACGAAGAGGCGCGGCATGGTGAGCGGCAGCCGCACCCACCCGCCGTTCTCGAGGCGGTAGAGGTCGCGCCCGGCGTAGCTGACGAGGCCCTCCGGCGTAAAGGCGAGGCCGGGCACGTAGGTGTCAACGAAGCGGAGCGGGGTCCACGCCGTGCCGTCCGGGGAGGCGTAGAGGGACGCCTCGGCAGCGGCGGCGAAGTACGGGCCCTCGGCCGCCCCCGCCAGGTCCGAGGCCGAGGCCGTCAGGCTGGTCAGCGCCCAGCTCAGTCCGCCGTCGGTGGAGCGGTAGACGCCGCTGCCCTCCACCGCCGCGAGGTCGGCGTCCTCGGCAGCGAAGAGGTCGTTCACGCGGCCGGGCAGCGTAGCCGTGAGCGTCCACGTAGCCCCGGCGTCGGTCGAGCGGTAGACCTGGCCGCTCGGCGTGCCGGCGAGCAGGGAGCCGTCGCGCGTCTCCGCGGCCGCGGTGAAGGCTCCAGCCTCGGGACCGACCCGGATCCAGGCAGCGCCGTCGAAAGCGTAAAGCCCGTCGTTGGTGGCGACGAGGACGCCCAACGCCTCGCTCCAGACGAGCGCGTGGAGCTCGGAGGCGGCGGCCGGGAGGGAAGAGACCTCCCAGGCGCTCGGGTCCCCTCCGAAATCGTCCCTCGCCAGACGAGCTACGCCGACGCCGGCAGGGCTGCCGAGATCGCCGTTGACACCGGCGTATTCCTGGAAGCCGACCCACACGTCGCCTTCGGGACTGACGAGGGCTTCTCCGGCGAAACCGCCGTTGTACGTGAAGCCCCCACTGGCTGTGCCCCTGTGGCTTCTCGAAACCAGACCGTGACAGTACCCCGGTACTCGTTCGGCGGTGAGGTGCCACTGCCCGGGATAAGCTCGTTGAGAGCCGTCACGAAATAGTCGGCGTCCACGACGGCGAGGACGCCGCGCTCCGCCGAGTACGGCTCCCACGTCCCGTCCTCGTTCAAGACGAGGGTGCCGGAAGCGATCTCGAGGAGCGGCCGTCCCTCCTCGTCAACCACGAGATCGGTCGGCGCTGCGAAGCCGGGGCCTTCGGTGGACACCCACGTAGGGTCTTGCGCTACGGCTGGCGCAGCGAGGAGTAGAGAGAGGAGGTAGAGGAGGGAACGCATGGCGGTGATCTGGATGGGGCGGAGCTAGACGGTGCAGTCCGCTGCGGGTTCAAGGAGTTGTGGAGACGGCTCTACCTATGCATGCTCTACCTATGCATTACGTAAAACGCCGCCGCCGAGCGACCTCTCCGCTGCACTTTTTTTTTGCGCGGCCCTCCTTTTTCGTGGAGCAGGCAGGGCTGGAGAAGAGAACGGGCACCGCGCGGATAAAGATCGGCGCGCCGGTGGACGATAGAGGAGTCGGCCCGCTGAGTCGCACCCGGCGGGACCGGACCCCACCCGACCCTCCGTTCCGTCCAAGCCCGATGCCCATGCGCGCCTCCCAGCTTTCATCTCAGTTCCGCCTGTTCCTCCCCGTCCTCCTGCTCGTCCTCGTCGCCGGCTGCGACGCCACCGACGAAGGCGGCACCACCACGCTCATCGGCAGCGTCGTCGATGCCCGCTCGAACGAACCCATCGAGGCCGCGACGGTCAACGTCGTCGGCACCGGGCAGTCCACCACCACCGACGCCAACGGCTTCTTCTCGCTCGAAGCCCAGGCCGACAGCACGGGCGACGTGATCGCCCTCCAGATTTTCGCGCGCGGCTACACCGAGCAGCGCGTGGACGTCCCAGCCGTCGTAAACCGCGAGGTCTCGATGCCCGACATCGCCCTCGCGTCCCGCTCCGACAACGGCGGTGACGGCAGCGGCGACGACGGCGGGGACGACGACGGCGGAGATGACGACACCGGCCCCGGTGGCATAGACGAAGGGGCCGACGAACCCTCGGGGCCGGCCGCGAGCATCACGCTCGTCGGGCGCTCCTCCGAGGCCATCGGCGTCGCCGGAGCCGGGGCCGACGAGACCGCGACGCTCACCTTCGTCGTCCTCGATGCCTTCGGCAACCCCGTCGACACCGAGCACGCCGTGGACGTCAGCTTCGAGATCGGCAACGGCCCCGGCGGCGGCGCGTTCATCGCGCCTGCCGTTAAGGCCACCAACGCCTCGGGCCGCGTCCAGACCACCGTCTCAGCCGGCACCCGCGCCGGCATCGTCCAGCTCGTCGCCACGGCGACCAACGAGGACGGCGCGACGATCCGCTCGCTCCCGGCGGTCATCACCATCACCGGCGGCCTCCCGGACGACCTCCACTTCAGCGTCGCGCCCGCGAGCCTCAACTTCCCCGGCTACACCCGCTTCGGCCTCATCAACCCGGTCACCGCCTACGTCGGCGACATCTATGCCAACCCGGTGCAGCCCGGCACGGCGGTCTACTTCACCACCGACGCCGGCATCATCGAAGGCTCGGGCGTGACCGACGCGCTCGGCCGGACGACGGTCGAGCTGCTCTCGGCGGCCCCGCTCACCACCGGCGAGCCGCCGGCGGCCTGCCCCGACTCCGACCCCACCGGCTACGCCCTCGTGCGCGCCAGCACCTCGGACATGAACCAGGCAACCATCGAGGCGACGACGCCGGTCCTGTTCTCCGCCGAGACGACGGCCACGCTCGAGACGCCGGGGCTGGAGCTCCAGAGCTACACCTACGTCGTGGACGACGTCTTCGGCCACCCACTCGCGCCGGGGTCGGTCATCCGCGTGACCGCCGACGGGGTCAACGTCGAGGCCGGCGGCGACGGAGAGGTGGCCCTGGGCGACTACCACGGCCCCGCCCTCGGCACCACGGCCTTCACCTTCGCCGTCGTGCAGGGCGACGAGGTGGGCGAAGACGACCTCCCGCTCCCGCCCGCCGTTGAGACCATCACGATCAGCGTCACGAGTCCCAACGGCAACTACCAGCTCACG
>JBBSMV010000312.1:0-3316 GCA_038232975.1 Rhodothermales bacterium | reverse complement strand
GAATCGCTCTACCGAGAGACGCGGTAGACGTCTCTATTCATACTCCTCGATGGGCGGGCAGGAGGGGTGGGTAGGAGCAGACGAGGTGGCGGTCGCCGTGCGCGTTGTCCACGCGGCCGACCGAGGGCCAGAGCTTGGCCTCTGTTAGCGGCGATACACCGCGCTCCGGTGGCCTACAAAATGGACCAGTACCAGTTCCTCTTCATTACCAGTTCCTCTTCATAGAGCGGCTCGTAGATGACCCGGTAATCACCCACTCGGAACTTGAAGAGACCGGCGAGGTCGCCCTTCAGTGCTTCAGGACGAATCTCCGAGAAATGATCGCCCAGCCAGGTGAGGCGATTGAGAATGCGCCGTGCCACGGCGGTGTCGAGCCGTTTGAGATCGCGGAGCGCCGGATCAAGGACACGGACGTCATACATGGCAGGCTCAATCGGTATCGAGAGCCGCTGCCACCTCGTCCAGCGAGAGGCCCCGCTCGCCGGCAGCCACCGTCTCGCGCTGCGCGATCAGCCGCTCGCGCAGCGACTCGTCCAGGGGGCCGTCCTCGTCCTCCAAGCCAAGTACCTCGCGCAGCTTCTGCTCGACCGTCGTTTCGAGGAGGCTGCGGAACTCCTCGGGGGTCATCTCAGCGAGCGTGGTTGCCATCGTCGTCTGCGGTTGGTGCGTGGAGGAAGGTTACGCAGCGCGCCGGTGCCTGATCCCTCGGCGTGCCCCTACTCATACGCCTCGATGGGCGGGCAGGAGCAGACGAGGTTGCGGTCGCCGTGCGCGTTGTCCACGCGGCCGACCGAGGGCCAGAACTTCGCCTCGCGCGTCCACGCGGCCGGGTAGGCTGCTTGCTGCCGGGTATAGGGCCGCTCCCACACGTCGGCGGTGACGACCTCGGCGGGGTGCGGGGCGCGGCGGAGCGCGCTCTCTTCCACGTCCACGACGCCTAGCTCGACCTCCTGAATCTCGGAGCGGATGGCGATCATGGTCTCGCAGAAGCGGTCCAGCTCGTCCTTCGCCTCGCTCTCGGTCGGCTCGATCATCAGCGTGCCGGCGACGGGCCAGGACATCGTAGGCGCGTGGAAGCCGTAGTCAATGAGCCGCTTCGCCACGTCCTCGGCGGTGACGCCCGCGCTCGAGAACGGGCGGAGGTCGAGGATGAACTCGTGGGCGACGTAGCCCTCGGGGCCGCGGAAGAGGACGTCGTAGTGGCCTTCGAGCCGCCGGGCCATGTAGTTGGCGTTGAGGATCGCCAGCTCCGTCGCCCGCCTCAGGCCGGGGCCGCCCATCATGGCGATGTAGGCCCACGAGATGAGCAGGATCGAGGCGCTGCCGTAGGGCGCGGCTGAGACCGGTGCGATGCCGTCCGCGCCGCCGACGCCTCCTACGACCGGGTGCCCCGGCAGAAACGGCGCGAGCGCCTCGGTCGCGCAGATCGGCCCCATCCCCGGCCCGCCGCCGCCGTGCGGGATCGAGAACGTCTTGTGGAGGTTGAGGTGGCACACGTCCATCCCGAACTCGCCGGGCCGGCACAGTCCGACCTGCGCGTTCATGTTGGCACCGTCCATGTAGACCAACCCGCCATGCGCGTGGATCACGCTGGCGATCTCGTGGATGGTCCGCTCGAAGACGCCGTGGGTGCTCGGATAGGTGATCATCAGCGCGGCGAGGCGGTCGGCGTGCTGCTCGGCTTTCGCCGTCAAATCGCCCATGTCCACATTCCCCTTCTCGTCGGACTTTACGACGACCACTTCCATCCCGGCCATCACGGCACTTGCGGGGTTGGTGCCGTGCGCGCTCGACGGGATGAGGCAGACGGTGCGGCCGGTGTCGCCACGGTGCAGGTGGTAGGCGCGGATCGTGAGGAGGCCGGCCAGCTCGCCCTGCGCGCCGGAGTTGGGCTGGAGGCTGACGGCGGCGAAGCCGGTGATCTCGGCGAGCCACGCCCGCAGCTCGTCCATCACCGCGTGGTAGCCGGCGGCCTGCGCGCGCGGCGCGAACGGGTGGAGGTCGGCGAAGCCGGGGAAGGTGACGGGGATCATCTCGGCTGCCGCGTTGAGCTTCATCGTGCAGGAGCCGAGCGGGATCATCGCATGCGCGAGCGAGAGGTCGCGGTTCTCCAGCTTTTTCAGGTACCGGAGCATCTCGGTCTCGCTCCGGTAGCGGTGGAAGTTGGGATGCGTGAGGAAGTCTGAGGTCCGCCCGTGCGCGCCGTCGTAGTCCAGGTCCACCTCGCCCGCCAGCTCGTCGGCTGTGAAGCCCGGCGCGGCGGTGCCGGCGAAGACCATCAGCAGGTCGTCCACGTCGCCGATCCCGACGGTCTCGTCGAGGGCGATGCTGAGGGTGCCATCATCGAAGAGGCGGAGGTTGATGGCGAAGGCCGAGGCGGCGCGCTCGACGAGGTCTTCGGCGCTGAAGCCGTCGGCGGGGCGGACGCGGAGCGTGTCGAAGTAGTCCGCGTGCAGCACCTCGTGCCCGAGGCGGCCGAGGCCGGCGGCGAGGAGCTTCGTGAAGCCGTGGATGCGGCGGGCAATCGCCGTCAGCCCTTCGGGGCCGTGGTAGACGGCGTACATGCTCGCGATGACGGCGAGGAGCACCTGCGCCGTGCAGATGTTGCTCGTCGCCTTCTCGCGGCGGATGTGCTGCTCGCGCGTCTGGAGCGCCATCCGCAGCGCGGGCCTGCCGTCGGCGTCGACCGAGACGCCGATGATGCGGCCGGGGATCTTGCGCTTGAACTCGTCGGTGGTGGCGAAGAAGGCGGCGTGCGGGCCGCCGTAGCCCATCGGCACGCCGAAGCGCTGCGAGTTGCCGACCGCCGCGTCGGCCCCGATCTCGCCCGGCGGCGTGAGCAGCGTGAGCGCGAGCAGGTCGGTGGCGACGGCGACGTAGGCCCCCGCCTCGTGCGCGGCGGCGCAGAGGTCGGAAAAATCCTCGACCGCCCCGTCCGTCGCCGGGTACTGGAGCAGCGCCCCGAACGTGGCGCTGTCGAACACAAACTCGGTTGGATCGGCCACGACGACCTCGACGCCAATCGGCTCGGCGCGGCCCCGGACGACGGCGATGGTCTGCGGGTGGCAGCTCTCGGCCACTAAAAACGTTGAGCGCTGTCCGCGCGTCTGCCCGAAGAACATGCTCATCGCCTCGGCCGCGGCGGTCCCTTCGTCGAGGAGCGAGGCATTCGCAATCGGCAGCCCGGTCAGGTCGGCGACGGCGGTCTGGAAGTTCAGCAGGGCCTCGAGCCGGCCCTGCGCGATCTCGGCCTGGTACGGGGTGTACTGCGTGTACCAGCCCGGATTCTCGAACACGTTGCGCAGGACCACCGGCG
>JBBSMV010000311.1:0-3356 GCA_038232975.1 Rhodothermales bacterium | reverse complement strand
CTCGACGGGCAGCCCGTCGAGGTGCCGGCGGAGGTCGTCGGCGAGCGCGTCGGTCCCGGCGTAGCGCTGCTCCGGCTCCTTCGCCAGCGCCTTGAGCACGATGGTGTCGAGGTCGCCGCGAAGCTGCGGGGCGGCAGGGGCGGCGTAGGCGGTGGGCCGGACGGCGGCGGAGGGCTTCGTCGGAGGGGTGTCGCAGACCGTCCGCTCGACCTCGCCCGGCGAGAGCGTGCTCACCTCGTAGGGCCGGCCGCCGGTGAGCAGCTCGAAGAGGAGCACCCCGAGCGCGTACACGTCGGTCGCCGTCGTGACTGCCTCGCCGCGCACCTGCTCCGGGGCGGCATACTCCGGCGTCATGATCCGCATCCCGGTGCGCGTGAGCGCCGCGCCGTCGGCCTCCTCCTCGATCAGCTTGGCGATCCCGAAGTCGAGCAGCTTGACCTGAGCCTGCCCCGGACCCGAGCCGGGGTCGGTGACGAGGATGTTCGACGGCTTGAGGTCGCGGTGGACCACGAGCCTCCGGTGGGCGAAGGCCACCGCTTCGCAGACCTGGAGGAAGAGCCGAACCCGCGCCTTCACCGACAGCCCCGCGCGCGCGGCGTAGTCGGTCAGCGGCGCGCCGTCGACGAACTCCATCGCCAGCCACGGCATCTCCCGGCCGAACGGCCGCGCCTCGGTCACGCCGCCGTCGAGGAGCCGGGCGACGTGCGGGTGGTCGAGCCGGGCGAGGATCCGGCGCTCGGCGCGGAAGCGCTCGGCAGACGAGGCGGAGGCCAGCCCCGGCAGCAGCTTGAGCGCGACGGTCTGCTCGAACTGCCCGTCGGCGCGGGCGGCGCGGTAGACCACCCCCATCCCGCCGCGCCCGACCTCCTCGATAAGCCGGTACGGCCCCACGCGGGTACCGGCGTTGAAGGCGGCTCCACCGCGCGCTTCCGCGCCGAGCGCAGGCGTCTCGAAGCGGCCGAGTGCCTCGGCCTCGTCGTGGGCGTCGAGGAGCGCTTCGAGGTCGGCGCGGAGGGCGTCGTCGCCGAGCCGGTCGAGGAAGGCGGCGCGGGCCTCCGCGCCGAGGTCGGCGGCGTCGGGGAGGAGCGCCTTGAGGCGCTGCCAGCGGGCGGGGTCGGGAGGAGCCATCGTGGGGCGTCGGCTTATCTGTGCGCCGCCTCGGCTCCATGCCGCCACGCGAGGTAGGCCATGAAGCCTGGCCCGAGCCGGAGCGCGTCCTCGTCGATCGTGAAGCGCGGCGTGTGGAGACCGTGCGTGATGCCGGCGGCCTCGTTGCCGACCCCGAGCACGTAGAACGCCCCCGGAATCTGCTGCGTGTAGAAGGCGAAGTCCTCGGAGGCGAACCACTGCGGGAGGTCCACCACGCGCTCCTCGCCGACGTACTCCACGGCGGCGGCGCGCACCTCGGCCGCGAGGTCCGGGTCGTTGGTGAGCGCCGGGTAGCCGACGGCGATCTCGACCTCGCACGTCGCCCCGAAGGCGGCGGCAGCGTTCTCCGCGATCCGGCGGATGAGGTCGTGCGCCCGGAAGCGCCACCCCTCGTCCATCGAGCGGAACGTCCCCTCGAGGCGGACGGTCTCGGGGAGGACGTTCGTCGCGCCCTCGGCCGTGATCTTGCCGAACGAGAGGACGCTCGGCACGTCGGGCGGGCTGTTGCGGCTGACGAGGCTCTGGAGCGCGGTGAGGACGTGCGCCTGCGCGAGGACCGCGTCGGCCGAGAGGCTGTGCGGGGCGGCGGCGTGCCCGCCCTCGCCCCGAACGGTCAGGTAGACCTCGTCGGCGCTCGCCATGAAGTCGCCGCTGCGGATGCCGAGCGTCCCGACCGGCAGCATCGGCACGACGTGCTGCCCGACGATGGCCTCGGGCGCGGGCGCGCCGTCGGCCGCGAGCGCGCCCTCGGCGATCATCACCGACGCGCCGCCGGGGGCCTTCTCCTCGCTCGGCTGGAAGAGCAGGCGGACGCTTCCACACAGCTCGTCGCGGATGGCGTGGAGGATTTTGGCCGTGCCGAGGAGCGAGGCCGTGTGCGCGTCGTGCCCGCAGGCGTGCATCACCCCGTCGCACTCCGAGGCGAAGTCGAACGTGTTTTGCTCACGGATCGGGAGGGCGTCCATGTCGGCGCGGAGGGCGAGGGTCGGGCCGGGCTTCGCCCCCTCGATCACGGCGACGACGCCGGTCTTGGCGACGCCCGTCTGCACGCGCACGCCATCGAGCGCGCCGAGGGTCTCGGCCACGAGCGCGGCGGTCTCGTGCTCCTCGAAGGCCAGCTCTGGGCGGCGGTGGAGGCGGCGGCGGAGCGCGACGATCTCGCCGAACAGCTCGGCGTTGAGGGCCTGGATGCGGGATTTCATGAGCTAAGAGGGGGTTGAGGTTTTCAGCTTCCTCCCTGGAGGGAGGTGGCGACGCAGCCGACGGAGGGTGTCTTCGGGGCCTCGTGCGGGCACGGACACCCCCACCCGCTGTGCGGGAGCCCCCTCCAGGGGGCCGTCACAAGGCAAGGGGCCAATCCTCAACGCCCTCTAAGGAGCTACGATGTTAACGACGGTCAAGGCATCGCTGTCAAAGATCACAGACGAGGGATTTTCACTCGTTAAGTCCTTCAACATCAATACCCCCCCCTATTCCGGTAGCCTCTGGTAAGAAGGTCTTTTGTCCGAGTCTCCGGCTGCCTCGCTCGGCGTATCGAGCGATGGCGAGGGCGTAGGAGCACCCCGTATCCTGACCCCAGCTTCGCAGTGCCGCTTCTCTCTGGGCTTTGGTGGAGCGAGCGGGCAGCTCCGGAGGCAAGACCACGCGGTATCGGTCCAGGAGGGGCGCGAGAATGGGGGCATCAGCGGACACGACACACTCCGTCTCAGGCAGATGATGTTGCACCCAATCCACGGCTGGAGAGAGAACAGGTTTTCCTGCTAGCGGGGGACCGGCGAAGAGGTATAGAACCGCTACACCGGCGTAGGCTGCTGCTCCTACCCACGCGCAAATGCGCCAGCGAGAGCGGTACAAGGCCACGCCCACATAAGCCAGGAGGACGACGACGAAAGGGATGACCGGAGCCAGCAGTCGGTAGTTCAGGTCGTCGAACTGCGACGTGGAGCGGAGAACCGCAATGACGAAGAAATATATCGTGGAGGCGAGGGCAAGCCAGGCGAAAAGGGGGGTGCCCGCTTGGGCAGTGTCTTGACGCCTAGCCCTGAGGATCCACCAGGTCGCCGCTGCCAGAGCTGCTATCATCCCAAACCCTACCCCTAGCTTGAGGTACCCGTTAGCCAGGATAACTGTCGTCACCCGGAGGGGCACGAAGCCGTCTACGACTGCGACCCCCGCCTCCACGATGTTGGTTAGCAGCCCTTTATCCG
>JBBSMV010000310.1:0-3367 GCA_038232975.1 Rhodothermales bacterium | reverse complement strand
GGCCTCGCCGCCATCTGCATCGGCGGCGGGGAGGCGACGGCCATGGTGGTTGAGCGACCCGAGTACGTTCCGTCACCGTAGGGGCGACGCCTGCGTCGCCCCCACCCATTTCCCCCCGTCATTAAAGCGCCTCCACCACGCCCCCGTCAACGGAGCCGGCACGATGGGCAACGGCATCGCCCACGTCCTCGCCCTCGCCGGCCATGCCGTCACCCTGATCGACGTCGACCAGGGTCGGCTCGACGCGGGCCTCGCCACGATTGAGGCGAACCTCGCCCGGCAGCTCAAGAAGGAGGCGATCACCCAGGAGGAGCAGGTCGAGGCGCTCGCGCGGATCGCGTGCGCGACCGACCTCACGGCCGACACCGCCGAGGCCGACCTCGTCATCGAAGCGGCGACCGAGAACCCGGCGGTCAAGGCTGAGATTTTCCGCGCGCTCGACCGGGCGGCCAAGCCGGAGGCGATCCTCGCCTCGAACACGTCCTCGATCTCGATCACGCAGATCGCCGCCGAGACGGAGCGGCCGGCGCAGGTCATCGGGATGCATTTCTTCAACCCGGTCCCGGTGATGCAGCTCGTCGAGATCGTGCGCGGCCTCGAGACCTCAGAGGCGACGTTCCAGGCCGTCTACGACCTCGCCGAGCAGTTGGGCAAGACGCCCGTCGAGGTGAACGACTACGCCGGGTTCGTCTCGAACCGCATCCTGATGCCGATGATCAACGAGGCCGTCTTCTGCGTGATGGAGGGCGTCGCCGCGCCGGAGGACATAGATACGGTGATGCGGCTCGGGATGGCTCACCCGATGGGGCCACTCGCGCTGGCCGACTTCATCGGCCTCGACGTGTGCCTCTCGATCATGGAGGTCCTCCACCGCGACCTCGGCGAGGCGAAGTACCGCCCGTGCCCGCTGCTCCGCAAGATGGTCGTCGCCGGGCGGCTCGGCCGGAAGTCCGGGCGCGGGTTCTACGAGTACGAAAGCTGATTCTTACCCGGCCGTAGGGGCGACGCATGCTGCGCCCCTACCACGTCCGCCCATGAACGCTCTCCGCGACGCCACCGTTCTCATCACCGGAGCCTCCGCCGGCATCGGCGCGGCGTGCGCCGAGGCGTTTGCCGAGGCCGGGGCGCGCCTCATCCTGGCGGCCCGGCGGAAGGACCGGCTCGACGACATCGCCGCGCGGCTCGACGCCGAGACGCACACGCTCGCGCTCGACGTGCGCGACGCGGCGGCGGTGAACCGCGCCATCGCCGGGCTGCCTGAGGCGTGGCAGGCGGTGGACGTGCTCGTCAACAACGCCGGGCTCTCGCGCGGCCTCGACCCGGTGTGGGAGCACACCGACGAGCAGGTCCACACGATGCTCGACACCAACGTGAAGGGGCTGCTCTGGGTGACCCGCGCCGTCGTGCCGGGGATGCTGGCGCGCGGGCGCGGCCACGTCGTCAACATCGGCTCGACGGCCGGGCACGGCGTCTACGCCGGCGGCGTGGTCTACGCCGCCACCAAGCACGCCGTCGGCGCGATCACCGAGGGCCTCAAGATTGATCTCCACGGCACGCCCGTCCGCGTCTCGACCGTGGACCCCGGCCTCACCGAGACCGACTTCTCGCTCGTCCGCTTCGACGGCGACGCGGCCCGCGCCGACGCCGTCTACGCGACCACGACGCCGCTCCACCCTGAAGACGTGGCCGAGGCTGTCGTGTGGTGCGCGAGCCGCCCGGCCCACGTCAACGTCACCGAGATCATCCTGATGCCGACGGCGCAGTCCTCGGTGATCCTCATTCAGCGGCGCGCGCCCTGAGTAGCCCTTCGACGGCCTCAACGAAGGCGCGGGCCTGAGCTACGGCATCGCTGGCTACGTCTTCTGTGAACACGACGCCCACCTCGTAGTCCGCGCCCTGCCGTTTCTCGTACAGATCAGTGAGTGTTTTTGCTGCCTCGACGGGCAGGGTGCCGTCCTACACGAGTACGTCGTAGAAACGGTGGTGGGTGCAGCGGTGCGTTTTCGTGACGATGTCTGCTTCGGAGAGGACGGCCGAGGCAGCGTAGAACGCAGCGTAATACGCTCGGGAGATCGCCCCGCCGAAGTCGGTCGAGGTGTCGAGGAGCGCCTGGGCACCGCGAAGCGTCGTGTGCGCCCGCTTCATCATGAGCGAAGATTCATGCTTCATAGTAGGATCGGATCCCTTCTGAGCGAGCGTTGACGAGGAGTGGGAAGGAGTGGTGGAGGTAGGCTTCTTCCGAAGTAGGGATGAGGGAGACCAACTCCCCGTGCTCCGTGAGTCCAGCGAACCGTGCCTCGCTCATCCGTTCGATCTCGTCGAGATGATGTACCTCGCCGTGCAGCACGACGAGCACGTCGACGTCGGAATCCTCGCGTGCCTCGCCGCGCGCGTGCGAGCCGAAGAGCACGAGCCGGGCCAGGCGCGCGCCGTAGAGGGCGTCGAGCCGGGCGCGGAGGTCGCGCAGCAGCGGAGCTAACTCGGGAGAGACCATGAGCCGGACCGGGAAAGACGGGAAAAGATACACGCCGGGCGCGCCGGCGGCCGTCCTGCCGCCGCACCCGGCCCTCGCCGAGGCGCTGCGCGAGCGGCTGGCCGGGCCGCTGCCGGGGCTTCCGGCGCAGCTCACGATGTGCCCGCCGCAGCGGGGCGCGCCCGAGCAGTGGGACGAGGCCCAGCGCCGTGCCCGCCGCGCCGCCGTCCTCGCCCTGCTCTATCCGCTCGGCGGGACCACGGCCGTCGTCCTCACGCAGCGCCACGCCGACCTCAGGGCACACAGCGGCCAGATATCCTTCCCCGGCGGGAGCATCGAGGAGGGCGAGACGCCGGTCGAGGCTGCGCTCCGCGAGGGGTGGGAGGAGGTCGGCGTCCCGGCCGATGCGCCGGAGGTGCTCGGCACGCTGACCGACCTCTACATCCCGCCGTCGGACTTCACCGTGACGCCCGTTATTGCAAGCATCAACAAACGTCTCGCGTTCCGAGCGCAGGAAGAGGAGGTGGACGCTATCATCGAGGTCCCACTCCCGGCCCTTCTCGACCCCGGCAGCCGCACCTCGGCGCTGCGGACCTTCGGCCGGCGCGAGATCGAGATTCCGTACTTCGCGTTTGACGGGTACGAAATCTGGGGTGCCACCGCGATGATGCTCGCCGAGTTGCTCGCTGTCGTCGAGGGAAAAGGGGAGAGGGCGAGGGGATGAAGGGACGGAGAGAGGGAATGGGAGGAATGGGGGGAGAGAGGGAACGGAGAGGGTGGGGGGACTGGGAGGGGTCTCAGGTTCGAGAGTAAGGCGTAGAGAAGGAGGGTTGGCTTCTTCCGCTCTTCCGCTCTTCCGCTCTTCCGCTCTTCCGCTCTTCCGCTCTTCCGCTC
>JBBSMV010000309.1:0-3382 GCA_038232975.1 Rhodothermales bacterium | reverse complement strand
GGCGCTCGGCGTAGTCGGTGATCTTGAGCATCCACTGCCGCATCGGGCGGCGGACGACGGGGTGCCCGCCGCGCTCGCTCCGCCCGTCCACGACCTCCTCGTTGGCGAGCACCGTCCCGAGCGCGGGGCACCAGTTGACCGGCACCTCGGCCTGGTAGGCCAGCCCCTGCTCGTAGAGCCTCAGGAAAATCCACTGCGTCCAGCGGACGTAGGCCGGGTCGGTCGTGTTGACCTCGCGGCTCCAGTCGTAGGAGAAGCCGAGCATCTTGAGCTGCTCGCGGAAGCGCTCGATGTTGCGCTGCGTGGTCTCGCGCGGGTGCGTGCCGGTCTCGATGGCGTACTGCTCGGCCGGCAGCCCGAAGGCGTCCCAGCCGATGGGGTGGAGCACGTTGAAGCCCTGCATGCGCCGCGCCCGTGCCAGGATGTCGGTGGCGGTGTAGCCCTCGGGGTGGCCGACGTGGAGACCCGCGCCGCTCGGGTACGGGAACATGTCGAGGACGTAGTACTTCGGCCTGTCCGGGTCGAAGCCCGCGTCGCCGGGGCCGGGCGTGCGGAAGGTGCCGTGCGCCTCCCAGTGGCGCTGCCACCGGGGTTCGATCTCGTCGAAGGGGTAACCTGGCATCGGTGGAGTCGGGGGTCGAAGGGCGGGCCGGAAGCTACGGCGGCGGGCGGCGGCGTGTTCGTGCGGGCCGCGTGAAGGGTGCCTGCCTCTCCCGACCAGGGCAACCACACGGGTCCGCCCCTATGCAACGATGATTTGACGTAGGGGCAGACCCGCGTGTCTGCCCCACCCACGCGTCTGCCCCACCCAGGATCAGCCGTCGCTGGCCCGCATCTCGTCGAGGTCAATCGCGCCCTCGGCGTCGAGCTTGAGGAGCGTCTGCGCGAAGGCCTCGCCGGCGTCGGTGATGGCCCCGACGAGCGCGGCGCTCACCGCCTCCCGGTTGAGCCGGGTGGCATACTGCCCGGCGGGCGTCTCCAAGAGGGCGATGAAGGCGTCGAGGTCGGCGTCGGCCACGTCACGGTAGGCGTAGAGCGTGCTGCCACGGATGGCACCGCCGACGTTGCTCTCGAGCATCGGGCGCATCTGAGCGCGGACCGAGTCGGCCGGCGGCGCGTCCTCGCCGGAGACCGCCGAGGTCGCCCCCTGCGAGGCCACGATGATGTCGAGGTAGAGGTCCACGGCGGCGTCGGTGCCGCCGGTGGCGGCCAGGAAGCGATCCGTCTGCGCCTCGCGCTCGGGCGTGATCTCGGTCGAGGCGAAGCTGCCCGTCATGGCGTACATCTGGACGGCCACCTGCGCGTTGTCGTCCGTGGAGGCGGAGTCTTCGAGGGCCTGCATCCGCGCGACGAGCGGCTGCTCGTACCACGCGAGCGCCGCCCGGAGGCTGTCGGCGTCGCCCTCGGCGGCGACATAGGCGCGGAGCCGCGCCGCGAGCGCGTCGGCCCCGAGCGCCTCGCCGTAAATCTCCCGGAACGGCCCCTGCGCCGGCTCAGGGAACTGCCCGGCCTGGACCTGGATCTGCTGGGCGATCTGGTCGCCGATCTCGCCGACCCGAGCCGGTAGGCCGCTGGCTTCGAGGTAGGCTTCGGCGAGAACCTGCCCCGGACCTGATCCGGGGTCGGCGGAGACCTGTGCGGAGGCAGGGAGTGCCCAGCACAGGACGAGGAGAGGGAGAAGGCAGCGGCGCATGAGAGGGGCAGTTGGTGAAGGCGGAGGAGCGCTCCGACTACGCGCCACGCCCCGGCCGGTTGCGCCACGCGCGCGGCCCGTCGGTCACAGCGCCATGCCGATCAAGACGGCCACGGCCACGGCGATGACGACGAAGTTGAGTGCAAAGGCCGCGACGAGGCCAAACGCGAACGGCAGGCTCGCCAGCCGGGCGAACCGGGCGAGCGCGAGCGTCCGCAGCCACGACCCCCGCGTGTCCTGCACGATCCCGCGCAGCCGCCACAGCACCCCGAAGAACCCGGCGAGCCGCCGCGACCGGCCTCGGCCCGCCGCCGGAGCCACGGCCGCCGAGGCCCGCGCCGCCGTCTCCGCAGCCGCATCCCGGACCGAGCCGGGCAGCGACCGGATTTTGCTCGGCAGATCGAGCACCTCGCGCAGCGTGCCCACCGCCAGAAATGTCCCCGCCGCCGGGGCTAGGAGCACCGCGAGCGCGAGCAGCGCCCCCAGCGTCTTCACGCTGAGCGGCCACACGAGTGTGCTGAACCCCACCGCCCACAGCGCGACCGCCGCGACCGCCGAGACGACGCCGACGGCCCGAACCTTCCCGACCAGGCCGCGCACCCTGCCGGCCGGCCCGGCGTCCTCTGCCATACTGTCGGGTGATGAGGCGGGGTGTTCGGGCGTCGGTTCCATCGGGACGAGGGGCTGGAGGTCCGGGGAATCTAATCGCCGCCGCGCCGTACAAGCGCCCTCCTCCCCTTCCCTGGTGCCCATGAATCTCAAAGACGCTCTTCAGGACGCCCGCACGATTGCCGTCGTCGGCTGCTCGCCGCGCGAGACCCGGACGAGCCACCGCATCGCGCGCTACCTCCAGGGTGCGGGCTACACCGTCGTCCCGATCAACCCGCACCACGACGAGCTGCTCGGCGTCCCGTGCTACCCCGACCTGCTCCACATTCCCGAGGACACGGCGGTTGACATCGTGAACGTCTACCGGCAGCCGCGCTACACCGAGGGCGTCGTGCAGGACGCGGTGGACCGGAGCGAGCGGACCGAGACGAAGCCCCTCGTGTGGACCCAGCTCGGCGTCTCATCGCAGGAGGCAAAGGCGCTTGCCGATGCGCACGGCCTGCCCTACGTCGCCAACCGCTGCATCATGGTCGAGCACGCCCGGCTGCTCGGCTGAGGCGGCCCGCGCGAACCGCCCTCCGCTCCGGCCGGCGCGCTCACGCTCCGGCGAGCCGCTCGAAGCGCGCGACCTCCTGCCGCAGCCGGGCGCGCATCGGCTCCAGCCGTTCGTCGGCAGAGCCTTCGGAGGCGGCGAGGACGGCGCGGAAGTACCAGAGCTGCTCGGGCGGACCGGCGGAGAGGCCCTGCTGGTGCGGCCCGTCGGCGAAGATGTCGAAGCCGGCGGCGAGACCCTCGTTCATCGTCCACACGTTGTGGAGCTTGTCGGCGAGCGAGATCGCCATGCTCTCGGCCGACCCGCCGCGCAGGGTCCCGACGTAGACCTCCTTCCGCGTCCGCCACGGGAAGGGCCGGCCGTGGGCGTCCTCCTTCGGCTCGGTGACGCCGCGCACGCGCTCGGCGACCCCCGTGCCCATGAGCGCCACGAGGCCGTCGTAGCTCATCGTGTGGCGGTACTGGTTGCGGTCCTCGAGCATGTCGTGGAGGAAGGCGGCGGCGACGGTCTCGTCGTCCCACCCGGCG
>JBBSMV010000308.1:0-3384 GCA_038232975.1 Rhodothermales bacterium | reverse complement strand
GGGCGATCTCGTCCTTGCCGCCGACCTCGCGCGAAAGCTCCTTGAGCTTCGCTACGACCTCCTTGACGGCCTTGTCGATGCCGCGCTTGAGGTCCATCGGGTTCGCGCCCGAGGTGACGTTGCGCAGCCCGGCCGTCATGATCACCTGGGCGAGGACGGTAGCGGTGGTCGTGCCGTCGCCGGCCACGTCGGAGGTTTTGCTGGCGACCTCCTTGACCATCTGCGCGCCGACGTTCTCGATCTTGTCCTCGAGCTCGATCTCTTTGGCGACGGTGACGCCGTCCTTGGTGATGGTCGGCGCGCCGAACTTCTTCTCGATGATGACGTTGCGGCCCTTCGGCCCGAGCGTCACCTTGACGGCGTTCGCGAGCTTGTCGACGCCGGCTTTGAGGCTGTTGCGGGCCTCGGTGTTGAACGTGATTTGCTTAGCCATGGTGTTTCGTGTAGTTCAGAGTAGGGGAAGTGAGGGAGAGCGGGTACGTCGCTGATGCCCTAGCGCGGATGCTCTAGCCCTTGACGACGCCGAGGATGTCGCTCTCGCGCATGATCATGACCTCGTCGCCGTCCATCGTGATCTCGGTGCCGGCGTACTTGCCGTAGAGGACGGTGTCGCCCTTCTTGACGGTCATCTCGACGTGGGTGCCGTTCTCGGTCTTGCCCTTGCCGACGGCGAGGACGGTGCCCTTCTGGGGCTTCTCCTTAGCGGTGTCGGGGATGATGAGGCCGCCGGAGGTCGTCTCCTCGGCGTCCTGCGGCTTGACGACGACACGGTCGGCGAGCGGCGTGATGCTGATAGCCATAGTGATGTGCGGGTTGGAGTGTGTGGGCGTAAACTGTGGGGGCAGGCCCCAAGACGTTGGCACTCCCCACTGGAGAGTGCCAGGACCTGATACCGAGCATCAGCCGGGAGGATTCGAGGCGGCAATGAAGAGTGAGTTAAGCATCACCAGGCCGAGCAGCGCGACGCCGGATGGCCCTACGCTGAGCGCCGCACAGTGGAGCGGCGCGGGCTGGGCACTCGCGCTCGCGGCGGTACTCGTGCTCCTCGTCGGGGCCGCGCTGCCGCCGTTCGTCGGGCCGGAGGTACGGGGCGTCTTGCGGGCGGGGTTCGGGCCGCTCTGCCACCAGCTCCCCGAGCGCTCGTTCGCCGTTGGCGGCGTCCCGTTCGCCGTGTGCCACCGCTGCACCGGCATCGTCGCCGGCCTCGCGGCGGGCGTGCTACTCCTCCCGCTCACCCGAGTCCCGGAGGTCCGAGCGCGGGCCGCCCCTTTCGCCGGGGCGCGCTTCGCCGAGGAGCGAGTGTGGCTGCTGGCCGCCGTGCTCCCGGCTGCGCTCGACTGGTCTGGCGACCTCCTCGGCCTATGGGTGAACACAGCCGGGACGCGCGTTGCCACGGGCGCGTGGTTCGGCCTCGTCGTGGGCCTCGTCTTCGCCCGCGCGCTTGCGCTTCGCGGCCGGCCGGTGGAGCCGTAGGGACAGGGCATGCCCTGTCCGGCCGCCACGCCGGGCCCGAACAGAGCCTGCCCCCGCGAAGGCGGGGGGCGAAGCATGCTTCGCCCCTGCGCCCGGAGCGCACCGGTCCCGTTAATTTGATCGGCTTCCCTCTCCTTGCGTTTCCTACATTCCGGCCTTCCCCTCACCCGCCCCGCGCTCCCATGACCAGCAAGTGGACCTCGATCCTGATCGGCGTGCTCGCCTACGTGTTTCTCAGTCTGCTCTCGAACGTGCTCGCGGCCGGGGCCGGGCCGTTCGCGGCCGTGATCGGCTGCCTGATCGTGCTCGTCAGTGGCATCGTCGCGGTGTGGCACTACACCTCGACGAACGGCCTCACGATCCCCGGCGGCACGGGCGCGGGGATGGGGGCACTCGTCGGGCTGATGGGCGCGCTCATCAGCGTGACGCTCACCTACGCGCTGATCTCGGCCGGGGTACTGCCCGATCCGTCGGAGCTCGCCCTGCAGCAGATGCGTGAGCGCGGGCTGTCGCCCGAGGAGATGGAGCAGGCGCAGGGGATGGCCCAGATGTTCAGCTCACCGCTCGTGGTCACGCTCGTCGCGGCGCTCTTCGGGGCCGTCGGCGGCGCGGTCGGCGGTGCGGTCGGCGCGTCCCTGTTCAAGAAGGGCGGCCCGGAGCCGGCCGAACCGGGTTTTTAGGGAAGAGGGGGTGGAGGGAAAGGAGGGGAAAGAGAGGAGAAAGAAGAGAGGGGGAAAATAGAGGGAAGGGCTTCTGCGGAGATGCGAATAGGTCGCCAAGTGCGGAGGCTGGCCGCTCCCTCCACTCCCTACCCGTTCAGCGTCGGCGGCGGCTGCGGGGAGGACCGAGGATTTCCTTGAGCACGAACGCCTCCCGCGCGCGCTGCGGGTCGCGGAGCTGCCGGGCGAGGTCGGGCCGCGCCGAGGGGTCCACCGCGACGACCTCGAGCGGAGTCGTGAGGTCTACCTCGCTGAGCGCGTCGCGGCGGATACGCTCGGTGGTGCCGCGCGTCGTGAAGGCCGGGCGCTGCTCGAAGACCTCTTCCGAGGCCGGATTCTCGCGGCCGAAGCCGTGCGCGTCGTGCTCGAACCGGCCGAGGCTGTGGAACTCGTGCTCGGCCTGCCGGGCGGGGAGGGTGACGGGCGGCGGGTTCTGGGGCAGCGGAGCCGGCGGCTCGCCGAGGGCCTCGCGCATCTGGCGCAGTGCCTCGGCGAGCGGGTCCCGCGCCGCCTCGGGCGATGGCTTGGGCGATGCCTCCATATCGGCCGGCTGCGGCCGCTTCCGGCTCTCGAAGAGCCGCCTCAGCAGCGGAGCCACCAGGAAGATCAGGAGGAAGACGAGGAGGTCGAAGTCCATCGTGGCGTCGGGAGTCGAGGGTCGGGAGAGCCCCACCCCACAACTTAGAACAGCGTCGGGTTCCGCTCGCGCCCGGCGAGGCCGTCTGAAGCAGATCGCCCGAGCTTGCGTGGGGGCGTGCGCTCTGGAGCGGGCACGGTGTCTTCACCGGATGAGGGCGAACTTGCGCGACAGCACGGTGGCCGAGGCGCTCCCGGCCTCGCGTCCCTGATGGCTGCCCGCACGGCTTCGAAGATCTGCCGGCTGACCCGACCCGCTCCGCGGAGCTGAACGAGCTTGGCGGAGGCCCCGCTTCCTCCTCGATCAGCAACGGGAGGTCCAACTCCTGAGCGAGCCGGATGGCCGGCCGCTCTCCCTTGTCGAGGCGTCGGGTCTCCGGGCTGAGTATCCCTAGGTTCCGCCAATACGTTCACGCCTCACGTCTTCTGCTTCTGCTTCTTGGCCGCCGGGAAGAGCACGTTGTTGAGGATCAGCCGGTAGCCGGGCGAGTGCTTGTGGAGGGCCAGGTCGGTCGGCGGGTCGCCGACGAAGTGCTGGTAGTCCTCGGGGTCATGG
>JBBSMV010000307.1:0-3408 GCA_038232975.1 Rhodothermales bacterium | reverse complement strand
CTAGTGCTGTGGCTGTCAAGTCATAGCACTACCCGTTCTAGCTGTTCGCCCGGTTAGAGCAAGACAGTGGCCGGTGGCTGACCACCGCCCCAGGGGACCGAGCGAAACGTGTCGGTTACGCCTCCTCGCTCAGCAGGCGTTGCAGCACACCGAACTCGCTCGGCAGCTCGTCCCGGAACAGTACCTGCGGGTCGAGCCGGAAACCCGGCACGGCCTCGCTCTCGAGATGCCCCTCGACGAGCGGCACGGCGCGGTAGCGCGGCCCCTCCGCCGTCTCCTCGAGCCGAAAGAAGTCCGCCGCGCGGCGCTCCGGGTCGATCAGCCAATACTCCGGCACCCCGAGCCGCTCGTAGCCGTCGAACTTCGGCCCCCGGTCGTCCCGGCGCGACGATCTCCACGACGAGGTCGGGCGCGCCCTGCACGTCGTGCTCAGTGAGGATCGAGAGGCGGCCTTTGCGGACGAACGAGAAGCGGGCGCGGTACTCCTCATACGGCGTCAGCACAGGGGCCGAGCGGGACAGGGGAGGAGACGGTGCAGCGTGTACAGACATGGCAGCCGATGCCTCAGAGGATCGAGCGGAACGTGCCGGGCAGCTCGCCGCGCGCGTCGGGCGGCGCGGCGAGCTCGGGGCGCGCTGCCTCGCCATTTGGTGTGGCCTCGGTACCGCAGTATTTCTCGAACGCCCCGACGAGGTCCGAGGCGATGGCGCTCGCCGAGCGGCCCTCGATGTGGCGGCGCTCCAGCACGAACACCGGGTCGCCGTCCTGGAGCAGCGCCATGAACGGCGACGACGGCGGGATGCCCTGGAGGTGCTCGCGCATCCGGGCCGTGGCCTCGAGGTCCTGCCCGGCGAAGACGGTCACGTAGCGGTCCGGCTGCGGCGCACCGGCCTGCTTGGCGAAGGCGACGGCCGGGCGGGCGTTGGCCGCCGCGCAGCCGCAGACGGAGTTGACGACCACGAGGACCGTCTGCCCCTCGGCCGCCTCCATCGCCTGGTCAACGGCGTCGGCGTCAGTGAGCTCATCTACGCCGAGCGTGGTGAGTTCGGCGCGCATGGGTTGGACGAACGGCTCGGGATAGGGCATGGTGGGGCAGCGGCTTAGGGAAGGGACAGACCGAGTGTTGTGGGGCGGCGTGTGTTGTGGGGCGGCGTAGCGCCCGCAGGCGTGAATCCGCGCTCGCGGCCGGTGTTCCCTCTAGACGCGCTGGGCGAACCCGTTCGCCATTTCGTGCTGGTGCCGTACCTTTTCTTCACACCCCTCCGCTCCGCTATGCCCACACCCCGACCCGACCGCCTCGCCCGCCTGCTCACCGCCAGTGCCTTTGTCCTCCTCGCCGGATGCAGCACGAGCGCCCCGTTCCGGGGCCTGAGTCCCGCCACCGAGCAGGCGCAGCACCTCCCGACGACGACCGAGAACGAGACCGAGGCCCGCCTCCTGGCCGCCGCCGACGCGTGGCTCGGCACGCCCTACCGCTTCGGCGGGACCACCCGCAGCGGGGTGGACTGCTCGGCGTTCGTCCGCGCCGTCTATGCCGACGCCTTCGGGCTGCCGCTCTCGCGCTCGACGCGGACGCAGGTGCGCGAGGGCCGCGAGGTCGAGCGCCGCGACCTCCGCACCGGCGACCTCGTCTTCTTCCGCACCGGCCCGAACCAGCGCCACGTCGGCATCTACCTCGCCGGCGGCCGGCTGCTCCACGCCTCGTCGTCCCAGAACCGCATCCTCGTGGACGACTTCGGCCAGGGGCACTTCCAGCGGACCTACTGGACCGCCCGCCGCCTCCTCGCCGTGGCGCCTGGCCTCCCCGTCCTCCCGCCGGCCGCTGCCGAGGTCCCGCCCGAGCCGGCCCCCGGCCTCGTCCAGGCTGCCCCGCCCCGCTCCGGCTGGTGAGATCGGTGGACAGAAGCCCGTGGACGGGGAAATCGTAGGGACACGGCGTGCCGTGTCCGGCCCTCCCGCCAGGCCCGACCAGGGCGAAGGGTGCTTCGCCCCTACGTCCAGAGCGCCACCGTCTCGGTACCTTCTCTGCCCTCCGCTCTGCCCTGTCTTTTCCCCCTCTTCTCTCTTTTCCCTCCTAGCCCGCTCTTCCGCTCTTCCTCACTGGGCGCACCGGCGCGGTGTCGTTATATTCCGGCTGCCTCTCGCCACGTCCCGCCCGGGATGCGGCGTTCTTTTTTTGTCGGGGACTACGCCGGTTCAGCTATGGACAAGCCTGTTTACCTCACCCAGGAAGCACTCGACGGTTTGAAGGAGGAGCTGCGCACGGCCAAGACGAAGGGCCGCCAGGAGATCGCGCAGGAGATCGCCGAGGCGCGCGCGCAGGGCGACCTCTCGGAAAACGCCGAGTACGACGCCGCCAAGGAGGCCCAGGGCCACCTCGAAGCCCGCATCGCCAAGCTCGAGACGACGATCGCCAACGCCCGCCTCGTGGACGAGGCGCAGATTGACGACTCGAAGGTGTTCATCCTCTCGACGGTCCGGGTGAAGAACAAGAAGACCAAGAAGGAGGCGACCTACACCCTCGTCTCGGCCGAGGAGGCCGACATGGCGAAGGGCAAAATCTCGGTCGCCAGCCCGGTCGGCAAGGGCCTGCTCGGGCACCAGGTCGGCGACGTGATCGAGGTGACGGTGCCGGCGGGGAAAATCCCGTTCGAGATCCTCGAAATCAGCCGATGAGCCGATTTTAGATGGTGGACTTCTGATTTTGGATTATGAGCACTGAGAAATCTAAAACCGGAAATCCAAAATCCAAAATCGGTCGCTTGTTGCTCTGGCCGGTCTTCGCGGTGCTGATCTTCTACGGGCTGTGTACGCTCTGGCTCGTGGCCCTGCTCGTGCTCCCGCCGCCGGTGACCTCGGTCCAGATTCAGCGCCAGGTCGAGGCGCTCTTCGAGGAGGGCGACTTCGCCTTCCGCTACACGCCGGTCCCGCTGGAAGACATTTCGGACCAGGCCGAGCACGCCGTCGTCGCCGCCGAGGACACGCGCTTCTACGAGCACGGCGGGATCGACTGGAAGGAGCTGGAGAAGGCCCGCGCCGAGGCGGCCCGCCGGGGCACCCCGCCGCGCGGGGCCTCGACCATCACGCAGCAACTCGTCAAGAACCTGTTCCTGACGACCCACCGCTCGTACCTCCGCAAGGGGCTGGAGGTGCCGCTGACGTACCTCGCCGAGCTGATCCTGCCGAAGCAGCGGATTCTGGCGCTCTACCTCAACGTGATCGAGTGGGGACCTGGCGTCTTCGGGATCGAGGCCGCCGCGCAGTACCACTACGGCACGTCGGCGGCGGCGCTCTCGCGCGAGCAGGCCGCCCGCCTCGCCGCCGTCATCCCCGCCCCGCGCACCCGCCGGCCCCAGAACATGGGCAGCTACGCCGGCACCATCCAGACCCGGATGCGGCAGATGGGGT
>JBBSMV010000306.1:0-3420 GCA_038232975.1 Rhodothermales bacterium | reverse complement strand
TAGGGCGTGTTCGGAAACTCCCTTTGGTGTCATCCTGAACTCGTTTCAGACCGCGCAGCAGCGGCGAAGCCCATCTCAGAACGGCACCTCAGGCCCCGTGCGATCCCGGATCGGGGTCCGGGATGACAGCCTCTTCGAGTTTCCGAACAAAGCCTAGGTGAGTCGTGACGCGTGAGACCGAGCACCACCGCCGAGACAGATCACGAAGCACGCAGCACGCACGCGAGGCCTTCCGAAGGAATCACGCTAACCTTGCCTTCGTAGCTTCCCGGCGTGACCCACCCCGCACCGAACGCCGACGGCCCGCTCGCGCTCGTGATGAGCGGCGGCGGCGCGCGCGCGGCCTACCAGGTCGGCGTGCTCCGGGCGCTGGCGCGGCACCGCCCGGCCTTCCGGCCCGACATCATTACCGGCGTCTCGGCCGGGGCCATCAACGCCGCGTCGCTCGCCAGCCACCCCGGCTCGTTCGGCGACGCCGTCGAGGCGCTCTCGGGCCTCTGGACGGACCTCACCTCGGAGCAGGTGTTCCGCACCGACAGCCCGACCATGCTCCGCATCAGCCGGCGCTGGGCGCGGCGGCTGCTCTCCGGCGGCACGAGCGGGCAGAGCGCCCACGGCTTCGTCGACACGGCCCCGCTGCGCGGCCTGCTCCGCGCCCACCTCGACCCGAGCGGTGAAGGCATCGAGGGCATCGAGCGGAACATCCGCACCGGCCGCCTCCACGCTTTCGGCCTCACCGCGACGGACTACGCCACGGGGCGCTCGGTGACGTGGGTGCAGGGGCAGCACTTCCAGCCGTGGGACCTCCCGAAGCGCCGGAGCGTCGCGGCGCGCATCACCGTCGAGCACGTCATGGCCTCGGCGGCGCTGCCGTTCATCTTCCCCGCCGTCCGCGTCCCCGCCCCGAGCCGGCGGGCACCGCGCGGGCGGGCCAGCGGCGAGCTGGCCGGCGCGTCGTGGTACGGCGACGGCGGCATCCGGCTGACGGCCCCGCTCTCGCCGGCACTCCACTTCGGGGCTGGGCGCATCCTGGCTGTCTCGACGCGCTACGCCCGGAGCGCAGCCGAGGCCGCCGCCCCCGCGACCGACGGCTACCCGCCGCCGGCCCAGATCGCCGGCGTCCTGATGAACGGCATCTTCCTCGACCTCCTCGACCAGGACGCCACCACGCTCCGCCGCATCTCCGAGCTGGTCGAGGACTGTGCCCCGGCCGAGCGGCACGGCCTCCGCCCGGTAGACCTCCTCGTGGTCCGCCCCTCCGAGGACCTCGGCCGCCTCGCTGGCACCTACGAACCCGAGCTGCCGCCGACGTTCCGGTTCCTGATGCGCGGCCTCGGCACGCGCGAGACGCGAAGCCCGGACTGGCTCTCGCTCCTGCTCTTCGAGCCGGACTCCCTCCGCCGCCTCATCGCCCTCGGCGAGCGCGACGCCGAGGCGCGGATCGGCGAGATCGGCGCGCTGGTCGGGGAGGGTGGGGAGGAAAGAGGAGGGTGAGGAGAGAGAAGAGAAAGAGGGGAGAGAGGAGAAAGAGGGGAGAGAGGAGAAAGAGGGGAGAGCGGCTTTCTTCTCCCTCACCTCTATCCTTTCTTTCTCTTCCCTGTTACAGTCCTCACACCTCCTCATCGTCTTCCAGCGTGCGGCCGGGCCAGGCCGTGCGCCGGAGGGCCGGTGCGTCGTTTAGGAAGGGGTAGAGCGTTGCCACGTCGAGGAGCTGCCACGGGCGGCCGTCCACGCACACCGGGAGGCCGTGCGCCTCGGCGTACTCGACGGCGCGGTGGCTGAGCCGGGTGAAGTCGGAGAACAGGTGAGGAACGCAGAGGTGGCGGCCGGGCCGGTTGCCCGTCGGAGCCCCGACGATCAGCAGGCCCGTCCGGTCCAACTCGATGCGCTCGATCTCGGCCCACGAGAGCACCGTCTTGCGCCGGGCGTAGTCGTAGCCGATGACCCGATGCACCGAGAGCTTGACGCACCAGACGACGCTCCGAAGCCGCAGAAAAGCTCGGGAGGCCCCCACAAACGCTCCGGCCAGGAGCGCACCGACGAGGCCCGCGACGAGAAAAGGAGAGGACACCCACAGCGCCAGCAGCGGAGCCAGCCCCACGACGGCCCCGCAGCCGACGACGACGAGGCCCGCCAGCCGCCCGACCTGTCGGCGGGTGTCGGACTGAACCTGTTCGTTGTCAAAGATTTCGTACCAGTCGGACATCCTTCCCTCCCGGAATGTGATGAAAGTATGATAATGAAAGCCACGCCGAAGTTTCAAGGGGCACACACATTTGTACCCCTCGCCCTGCTCACGCAACTCGCGCGCCACCGTCATCCAAACACTCCGCGCAGCGCAGCGATTGTCCGGTCGAGGTCGTCGTCGTCCAGGTCGCGGTGGGTCGTGGCGCGGATCGTGTGCGGCCCGAAGGCGACCATCTGCACGCCGAGCGCGCTGAGCCGCGCGAGCACGGTCTCGGCCGGGAGCCGCGTCTCGGCGATCACGATGTTTGTCTCCACCGCCGCCGGGTCCAGCTCGAACTCGTCCAGCGCAGCCATAGCCTCGGCGAGGCGGCGGGCGCGGGTGTGGTCGGCGGCGAGGTCGGCGCGGTGGCCGAGGGCGACCAGCCCGGCGGCGGCCAGGACACCGACCTGCCGCATCCCGCCGCCGAAGAGCTTCCGGTAGCGCCGCGCCAGGCGGACCGTCTCGGCCGCGCCCGCCAGCAGCGAGCCGACGGGCGCGCCGAGGCCCTTCGAGAGGCAGACGCTCACCGTGTCGAACGACGCGGCGAGCGCGGCCTCGGTCTCGCCCGAGGCGACGGCAGCGTTCCACAGCCGCGCCCCGTCGAGGTGGAGCGCGAGGCCGTGCTCCCGCGCCGCCTCGGCGACCTCCCGCGCGAGGTCCAGCGGATAGACCCGCCCGCCCGCTTTGTTGACCGTGTTCTCGAGGCAGACCAGCCGGGTGCGCGGCTCCCAGTCGTAGCGCCCGCGCACGGTGGCGCGGACGGCCTCGGCGCTGAGGAAGCCGCGCGCGTCCGCCAGCGGCCGGAGCTGGACGCCCGAGAGCAGCGCCGGCGCGCCGGCCTCGTAGTGGAAGATGTGGCTCCGCTCGGCGAGCACCACCTCGTCGCCGGGCCGGGTGTGGACCTTGATCGCGAGCTGGTTGCCCATCACCCCGCTCGGCACGAAGAGCGCGGCCTCTTTCCCGAGCAGCTCCGCCACGCGCGCCTCCAGCCGCCGCACCGTCGGGTCCTCGCCGAAGACGTCGTCGCCGACCTCGGCCTCGGCCATCGCCTGCCGCATCGCCGGGGTCGGCCGCGTCACCGTGTCGCTGCGAAAGTCCATTCGAGGGTCGGGAGTCGGGGGGGGGGGGTGGGGGGGGGGGGGGGGGGGCCCCCCCCGCCCCCCCCGACGGCCCCCCGCGCCCAACACCCAAGG
>JBBSMV010000305.1:0-3441 GCA_038232975.1 Rhodothermales bacterium | reverse complement strand
CACGGACTGGCGCGGCGGCTTCGGTGGCGCAGCGCGGGCGGACGGTGCCGTTGCCGCCTCGCGTGGCGGCTCACTCACCTATGGGGAGTACGAGCCGGTTTCGTACCGCTCGCTCTACGCCATCGGCGGGCCGCGCGCCACAAGCCGGTGGTTCATGGCTGGTGCCACCGTCGGGCCGGCCCTGACGTGGGGGAGACGTGTTCGTTCCGTTCGCGGAGCGTGCTACGAGAGTGTCTGCGAAGCCATCCTGATCCTCGAAGGAGACCGCTACCTCAACCTCGGCCTCGCGGGCAGCGTCCAGGGGTTCGTCCGGCTCGACGGGCGCGTGTGGGTCGGTGGTGAGACGATGGCCGTCGTGAACCCGTCCAGCACGCACCTCGCCACACGCCTCGCCCTCCGCGTGGGACCTGCTCAGACCGCAGCGCTAAACCCGTCCGAAGGCCGCCATCGCTCCGGCGTAGTAGCTGCCGAGCGCCGCGTCGATGCCCCACGCGCGGTGCATAGCCTGCCGGTCTTCGCGGACAGCGTTATCGAGCGACTGCCGGATACCGGCGTCGCCGCCCGTGAACTCGGCGATGAGGGCTTCGGCGCGGCGGACGAGCGGCTCGACAGCCGGATCGGTCGGCGGCGTGCCCGCTTCGAGTTGCTCCCGGAAGGCTGCCCAGAGGTCGGGCCACGCATGCTGCTCGACCTCGCGGATGCGTGCCTCGCCGAGGTCGGCACGGCGCTGCTTGAGGGTGTCGAGTTGATCGGGCGTGTAGTGTTTCTCAAACATGGTCGTCAGGTGGATGGTGTGTAGGAAGTCGTCCACGGCGACGGGCTGCGCCGCGCGGACGTGCGCCGCGATCCCTTCGAGCCGCTCGACGAGGCGTTGCTGCTGCTCCACCGTCTCGCGCAGATAGGCAAGCTGGCGCTCCACCGCGTCGAGTGGGCTTAGCGCATCGTCGAGGACGGACTGGATTTCTCCGAGCGGCAGCCCCACGGACCGCAGCGCGACGATCTGGTACAGCCGGGTGACGTCGTCGGGCGCGTAGAGCCGGTGCCCGGCTTCGGTGCGCGCCGATGGGGTCAATAGGCCGATCTCGTCGTAGTGGTGGAGCGTGCGGACGGTCAGCCCGGTGCGGCGGGCGAGCGTGCCTACGCGGAGGGGGGCGTCGTTCATGGGAGGGATCGTGGTGACGACACAAGGGTAGGATCCTTACGCTACGGGAGGGGCAAGTGGCGCGCAGCATCTTCTCCGTTGCTTCACCGAATCATGAGCATCCGCCCTAAAAAATCTCTCGGCCAACACTTCCTCCGCGACCCCAACACGGTCCGCAAGATCGCGGCGGCGGTGGAGGCTCCGGCGGGCGCGCCGGTCGTCGAGATCGGGCCGGGGACGGGGGCGCTGACCGGGGAGCTGCTGCGGCATCACCCCGACCTGACGGCCATCGAGGTGGACGAGCGGGCGGTCGAGCATCTGCGCGCGGCGCTGCCCGGCCTCGACGTGCGGCACGAGGACGTGCTGGAGACGGACTGGAAAGCCCTGGCCGAGGAGAAGGGCGAGCGGCTCTGGGTGGTCGGGAATCTGCCGTACTACATCACCTCGCCGATCCTCTTCTCGCTCCTCGACGCGCGGGCGCACCTCCGGCGGGCCGTCGTGATGATGCAGAAGGAGGTCGCCGAGCGGCTCGTGGCGGTGCCGGGCACGAAGGCCTACGGCATCCTGAGCGTCCAGACCCAGCTCCTCGCCCGGCCGGCGCTGCTCTTCGAGGTGAGCCGCCACGTCTTCCACCCGAAGCCCGCCGTGACGAGCGTCGTCGTCGCGCTCGACTTCGACCCCGGATCAGGTCCGGGGCAGGCTGTGCCGCCGCTCGGCGTCGACGTAGAGCGGCTCCGGCGGACGGTGCGGACGGCGTTCAATCAGCGTCGGAAAACGCTCCGCAACAGCCTCAAGCCGATCACGGCCGAGACGGGCTACGCCGTGCCGGAGGCCCTGGCAGGGCAGCGGCCCGAGGCGCTGGAGCCAGCGGCGTTCGTCGGCCTCACGCGGGCAATTTTCGGCGAGGCGGACGCGTAGCGGCACCGCCGCCGCTATCTTCCGGCGCTGTCTTCCTCCCGGCCGGCATCGGTGCCGCGCCCCGACCCCGAGTCCCCCGTGGCCGAGCCGGTCCCCCCCGAGCTAGAGCGCCCTGCGCGCATCGAAGTCGACGAGGCGCTCGTCGACGACATCGACGTGCTGCTGCGCGACGGGCAGCGGGGGATGGTGCTCAACCTGGTGGCCGACCTCCACCCGGCGGACCTCGCCGACCTCCTCCGGCACCTCCCCGAGGACACGGCCGAGGCGCTCTTCGGGTGGCTGCCGGAGGGGCAGGCCGCCAGCGTCCTCCCCGAGCTCGAGAGCGCCCAGCGCTCCGACTTCCTCGACGAGATGCCGGCGGGCGAGATCGTCTCGCTCCTCGACGAGATCGGCACCGACGACGCCGCCGACGTCCTCGCCGACCTCCCGGCCGACCTCGCCGGGCAGGTGCTGCCGCGGCTCGAAGACGCCGACGAGATCGAGGCCCTGATGGGCTTCGGCGACGAGACGGCCGGCGGCCTCATGGAGACGGACTACGTCGCGGTCCGGAGCACCGTGACCGTCGACGAGGCGACCGAGGAGCTGCGCCGCTGCGCCGCCGAGGTGGACCCGGTCTACGTCGTCTACGCGCTCGACGCCGAGGGCCGCCTCGTCGGGATCGTGGACCTCAAGACGCTCGTGCTGGCGCGCGGCACCGCGCTGGTCTCGGACATCATGGCCACCGAGGTCGTCACCGTCGAGCCGGAGCTCGACCAGGAGGAGGTCGCCCGGATCATGGAGCGCTACGACCTCGTGGCGCTCCCCGTCGTCAGCAGCGGCGGCCGGCTGCTCGGGCGCATCACGATTGACGACATCGTGGACGTGATCCGCGACGAGGCCGAGGAGGACCTCCAGCGCGCCAGCGGGATCGCCGGCGACGAGGAGATCTCGGCGAGCGTCTTCGCCATCAGCCGGGGCCGCCTGCCGTGGCTCGTCATCGGGATGCTCGGCGCGTTCCTCTCGGGCCTGGTCATCAAGACGTTCGAGGGCGGGCTGGAGAAGGCCGTCGTGCTCGCCACCTTCATCCCAATCGTCACGGCGATGGGCGGGAACGCGGCGATCCAGAGCGCGGCCATCGCCGTGCAGGGGCTGAGCTCGGGCGAGCTGTGGCTCGGCGAGGTCGTGCGCCGCGTCGGCAAGGAGCTCCTCGTAGCGCTGATGAACGGCGTCGTCCTGGCCCTCCTGATGAGCGCCATCGTGCTGGCGCTCGGCCTCGGGGACCCCGTCCGCCTGGCGCTCACCGTCGGGCTGACGCTCCTGTGCGTCATCATCCTGGCGACGACGAACGGGGCGCTGGTCCCGTTCGTGAGAAAGCGCGCCGGGGTAGACACCGCGAGCGCGAT
>JBBSMV010000304.1:0-3455 GCA_038232975.1 Rhodothermales bacterium | reverse complement strand
CAGCCCGAGCGGGAGCGTGAACATGGCCGTGTCCTGGAGGACCACATTTGCGACGACGTACTCGTTCCACGCCGTCATAAACGAGAACAGCGCGGTGATGACGAGCGCGGGCGCGGCGAGCGGGAAGATCACGCGAGAGAATGCCTGCCACGGCGTGCAGCCGTCGATCCGCGCGGCCTCTTCGAGCGCGACGGGGATCGTGTCGTAGTAGCCCTTCATCTGCCACACGCAGAACGGGAGCGCCGTCGCCGAGTAGATCACGATGATGCCGAAGTACGAGTTCAGCAGCTTCAGGTTGATGAGCACGACGTAGAGCGGCAAGAGCAGCATCGTCGCCGGAAACATCTGGGTGATCAGGAGGCCGCTCAGCATCGAGCCGCGCCCCATGAACTTGTAGCGACTGAGGGCATACCCCGCCGTCGAGGCGAGGGCGACGCCGGTGACGGTGACGACGACGGAGACGAGGACCGAGTTGAGCAGCCACCGCAGAAACGGCGTCTCCCAGAGCAAGACGCGGTAGTTCTCGAACGTCGCGCCGGCGGGGATGAAGGCGAGCGAGGTCGAGAGGAGCTGGTCGCCGGGGCGGAGGCTGATGGTGATGATGCGCGTGACCGGGTAGACCGCGATGAACGCGAAGAGGGCGAGCACGGCGTAGGCGCTGACTTTGCTCCACAGGTTCGTGCTGTTCGGCTTCGCCATCAGTAGGCCGCCTCCGTCGCGTTCGTCTTCTTGAGGAAGGCCTGGGTGAACAGGAAGAGCACACCGAAGATCACCATCGAGAGCGCCGCCGCCCAGCCGAAGCGGTACATCGAGAACGCCGCCTCGTAGACGTAGCTCACCAGGATGTGGGTCTGGTCGTTCGGCTCGCCGCCGTTCGAGACCAGCCAGACGACGTTGATGTTGTTGAACGTCCACACGATCCCGAGCGTGATCGCCGGGATCATCACCGGCCGCAGCAGCGGGGCCGTGATCTGCCAGAACTTGGTCCACTCGCTCGCCCCGTCCACGTCGGCCGCCTCGTAGAGCTCGCCCGGAATGGACTGCAGGCCCCCCAACGCCACGACCATCATGAAGGGGAACCCAAGCCAGATGTTGGTCAGGATCACGGCGACGAAGGCCTCGAACGGACTCGTCAGCCACGCCACCGGCGGCATCCCGAGGTACTTGCTGATCAGGAGGTTGACCGCGCCGTACTCGTAGTTGAACATCCCGCGCCACGTCAGCGCCGTGATGTACTGCGGCAGCGCCCACGGCAGGATCAAGAGCACCCGCCACACGGGCTTCCCGACGATGAACGCCTTGTTCAGGATGACGGCCAGCCACACCCCGAGACCGACGTGGAAGACGATGTTGACGGCCGTCCAGAGGACCGTCTTGCCGAACACCGCCCAGACCGCGCCCTCGGCGAAGACCGAGGCGTACTGCTGAAGCCCGATCACCTCCCAGTCGCGGATGTGGTAGAGGTTCATGTTCGAGAGCGAGAGCACCACGTTGTAGGCGAACGGGTACGCGACCACCGCGAGCACGACGAGGATCGTCGGCCCGAGGAGCGCCGCGAGCCAGAGGCGGTGCCGCCGCGCCTCGCTGCGGGCCGTGTGCCGGACGGGCGCGGGGGTGCCGGGCAGGCCGTCGTGGCCGGCCTCCTCCTTCGTCCGCTCGCGGGCCTCCAGCCCGGCTGTTGTGGTTTTGCCTTCGAGCATGGGGTGAAGGTCGGGAGTCGAGGGTCGGGAGTCGAGAGACGATAGGGTGAGGGACCCCCGACACCAGACCCCCGACTCATAGAAACGTGTCGGCGATGAGCTTCTCGACGTTTTCCTGCATCAGGCGTGCGCCCTCCTCGGGCGTCACGGCCCCGTTCATCACGAGCTGGTACGGCCCGCGCATCCCGTCCCATACCTGCCGCATCTGCGGCGCAATCGGCATCGGGCGGCCCTTCTCGGCGGCCCGCAGCGAGGCTTGCAGCTCGGGGTTGTCGGCGACGGCGGCGGAGTTGCGGACGCTGCGGAGCGTGGGGATCGTGGCGAGCGCCTCGGCCATGCCGCGCTGCACGTCTTCGCCCGTCAGATACATCAGCAGGTCGCGCACGGCGGGCAGCCTGGCGGCGGGCACGTTGACGTTGACCGAGTAGCCCTTCGCCGCGACCATCGGGGCGGCCCAGAGGCCGGTCTCGGCGACGCGCGGGAGCGGGGCGATGCCGTAGTCCACGCCCGAGGCCCCGTAGCCGGCGAGCGCCCACGGGCCGTTGATGATGGTGGCGGCGCGGCCCTCCTTGAAGAGCGTCTCGGCCACGTCGTAGTCGCTCTCGCCGGGGATGACGTGGTAGCGGTCGCGGAGGTCGAGCACGAAGCGGATCGCCCGGACCGTCGCCTCGGTGTCGAGAGTCGGGCGGCCGTCGTCGTCCATCACCCAGCCGCCGAAGCCGGTCAGGAAGGGGATGAAGAAGAACGGCTCGCGGTAGTTCCAGGTCAGCCCGTAGGTCTCGGGGGTGCCGTCGCCGTTCGCGTCGCGCGTCGTCGCCTGAAGCATCTCGATGAAGGCGTCCATCGTCGCAGGCGGCTCGGCGACGATGGCCTTGTTGTAGACGAGCACGAGGTGGTTGCCGATCTGGTCGGCGACGAGCCACGGCCGGCCCTGCCAGCGGACGACGCCCTCGCCGGTGAACTGGTTGAGGAACGAGTCGGGCAGCACCTCGCCGAGCGGCCGGATGGTCTCGGTGAGGGCCAGGACCCCGACGTTGTCGGCCGGCCCGAAGATGAGGTCCGGCCCCTGCCCGCCGACCGCGCCGACGACGAAGAGCCGGCGCAGCTCCTCGGTCTCGCGGTAGAGCGCCTCGACATTCACATCTGGGTGCGCGGCGTTGTAGCGGGCGACGGCCTCGTTGAAGAAGTCGCGCTCGGCCCCAGTCTTCTGGTGCCAGATGCGGAGCTGCGTCCGCGCGTCCTCCGGCCCGCAGCCGGTGAGCATGGCCGCGAAGAGAGGGAGGAGAAAGAGGAGAGGGAAGAGAGAGAGACGAGGGCGCAGCCCAGCGTCTCGGCTGCCGTGGGCAGTGCGTCGTAGGGGCGACCCCATGTGGTCGCCCTGCAACGGTTCGGAACCCCTGCCCGGCTGCTCCTGTCCTGCGTTAGCCCGAGCGGACCCCCCGCTTTTCGTGCCATCGCTGCGCTCAAGGCACGAAAAGCTGTCCCCCTTGTCAAGGGGGACAGTCACGCGCCGCCAGGAGCGAAGTGACTGCAAGCGCGACGGGGGGTACGGGGTCCGCGGCATCTATCGCCCCCGGCTGAGCACGACGCCGGTGCGCGGCGGAAGCTCAACGAGCAGCCCCGTCTCGTCCTCCTGCACGCGCGTCGGCCCCTCGGTCGTGGCGAAGGCGAGGGCGTAGGAGCCGGCCGCCGGCTTTTCGACGCGGAGGCTGTGCGCCTCGTCGCTCCGGTTCAGCACGACGACGTGCGCCTCGT
>JBBSMV010000303.1:0-3461 GCA_038232975.1 Rhodothermales bacterium | reverse complement strand
TGCACGACATGAGCGGGGTAGGCAATCATGCCCTTGCTGACCTACAGACCCAACTCGATACCCTGAACCTGGCATTCGCGGATGGTGACATTTCATTCTACCTTCGCGGTGTGAGTCGCACTGAAAACAATGACTGGTTTGAGAACATAAGCTTGGATAGTAGTTCTCATATCCAACAAGTCCAACAAGCCTTGTATACCGATCCGGGGCGTGTGTTGAACGTTTACCTAGTGCTGGATCACAGAATGTCTGACGGGTAGAGGCGCTTCAGCTTCACCCGCGCATCGGCCGTCGTGAACTGCCAGTCTACGCCACGCTGATTTGCCGTGCGCACCCGCGCCCACGCCGACGATTCGGCCGCCAGCGTCTCACGGTCAGCCACCCGCCGCGACAGCCCCTGCCGCGAGAGCAGGCTCAACTCGATCTCGGCGATGTTGAGCCAACTGCCGTGCTTCGGCGTGTGGACGATCTCCAGCCGCCCCAGGATCGCCCGTGCTCGCTCCGGCGGGTGGAGCTCGTAGAACGCCGACGGCTTGTGCGCCTTGAGGTTGTCCTGCACCAGCGTGATCCGTTCGGCGTCGGGGTACATCGTCTCGGCCAAGTGCGTCACCGTGCGCGCCCACGCCAAGCGATCTTGGCTCGTCTCGAGGAGCACCTCGCGCCGCGCCCCCAATGGCTCACAGACCATGTAGAGCACGCCGACGCCGCCCCGCTCGTACTCGTAGTCCTCGTGCCGCACTCCGTGCGAGTCGGTGAAGCCGGTTCGCACCTCCTTGACGAGTTGCTTGCGCTTCTCGTCGAGGCAGACCACCGGGTGCGTCGCGTCATAGGGGCGGGCGTAGACGTCGAGCACCGCCTCCATCTGGCAGACGAACTCGGGACCGGCCTCCGGGATCACCCACTCCCGGAGACGCCAGGGCTTGATCTCGTTTTTTTGAGCAGGCGGCGCACCGACTCTCCGCTCATCGACTCGGTGTAGTCGAGGGCCACCATGTGATCGGCCAGCAGCGCGAGCGTCCAGCGGGCGTGGCCTTCCGGTGGGTCTGAACAGCGCAGGGCCACGAGGTGGGCCTCGGTGGTGCCGTCGAACTTGCGGTCGGGCTGCTTCGGCCCGCACGGTAGCCCGTGAAGGGCGATCTCGAGTCCATGCTCGACGAGGCGTTGGCGCAACCGGGCGACGGTACGCTCGCTGAGGGGATAGACTTCGGCGATCTGCTCGTCGGTCCAGGCGGGTCCGAGGTCGGACTCGTCGGCGGCGAGCAGGGCGAGGGCACGCTTGACGGGGGCCGCCTTCTCGCTGCGTCGGGCACCGAGGGCTTCGAGTTGGTGGCGTTCGTCAGACGAGAGCCGGACGTGGTATATCTTGGGCATGGGCGCAGGGGTTGGTAGTCCCCCAATTTACCAGCCATACTCCCTGTGATCCAGCACTAGGGTGCGGACCCGTCGGCTTCGGCCCGTAGCCGCGCCGTGATCGGGGCGAGGTCCAGGCCGAGCAGGTCCGCCAACGCCCGACCGACGGCGTCGTTCTCCATCACGCCGTGCAGCCGGTCCGCGCCCGGCCCCCACGCGTAGAGCCCGACATCGACGGCCGTGTGCCCCCCCGTCGTCCAGCCTATCCCCGCACGGCGGCTGACGATGTGGCCGAGCGTGGTGTTCGAGACGCGGGTGCGCGGCGTTTCACTGGAGAGTCCGAGCGTGGCGCGCTCCTCGGCCGTGAGGCTGTCCACGGCGGCGTAGTTCCGCAGCACCGCCTCGGCATCCTCCCCGTCAGCGATGAGCCGCCCCATCCGGTCGGCGCTGGCGCGGACGCGGGCGAGGTACGCCGGATTCCAGTCGTATATCCCGTCGCGCCCGAGCGTCATCCCGCCGGTCTCGTGGTCCGCCGTCGAGACGACGAGCGTCTGGCCGTCGGCGCGGGCGAAGTCGAGCGCCACGCGGACGGCCTCGTCGTAGGCCAGGATGTCGCGGGCGTGGCCTCCGGGGTCGTTGCTGTGCGCGGCGTGGTCGATCCGGCTGCCCTCGACCATAAGGACGAAGCCGCGTTCGTTGCCGCGAAGGAGGTCGAGCGCCCGGCGCGTCATCGCGGCGAGGCTGGGCTGCGCCGTGCGGTCCACCTCGTAGTCGAGATGGTCGCGCGCGAAGAGGCCGAGCACGGGCGTGCGTTCTGCCGCTTCGAGCGCCGAGGGGTCGGCGATGAGGGTGGCCCCGGATTCGTCGAGGAGGTTCCGGCCATCGGTGCGAGAGCCCCCCTCGTCCTCGGGCACGAAGAACCGGCGTCCGCCGCCGAAGACCACGTCCACGCCGGAGGCGACGAGCTGCGCGGCGATCTCCTCCTCCTCGCCCCGCGCCGCCACGTGCGCGACGAACGCGGCCGGCGTGGCGTGCGTGATCCGGCTCGTCGCCACCAGGCCCGTCGCCATCCCTTCCGCCTCGGCGGCCTCGAAGAGCGTCCCCACCGGGCGGCGGAGCGTATCGACGCCGATGGCCCCGTTGTAGGTCTTGATGCCGCTTGCGAGCGCCGTGCCCGCCGCCGCCGAGTCCGTCACGCGGGAGGACGTCGCCGCCGTGCTCACCGCGCCGCGCAGGATGCCGTCGAGCGTGAGCGGAGCCCCCTTCACTCCGCGCGCCAGCGTTGCCGAGGCCGGCCCGAATCCGTCGGCGATCATGACGATGAGGTTGCGCGGGCGCTCCGGCGCGTCCTGCGCGGCGGTGGTCGGGGCGAGGAAGAGAACGAGGAGGAGCAGACGGAGCAGCATCGGAAGGGCGAAAGACGGGGGACGCAAAGATAGGCGGCGCGCCGGGTGCAGCGAGAAGCTCGGGATTACGCGCCGCCGACGACGGCGTTTTCACGCAGAGTTTCCGCGCTCGGGCAGCGCCTCGGACGCCCCCGTTCTATCTTTGCAACGCTGGGCCTGGCCTCTGTCTCCTCTCTTCACCGGCCCATCTCCTCTCCCCTCGTCACCCAAGCCACACTGTTATGAAAGTCACCGTCGTTGGAGCCGGTAACGTCGGCGCGACCGTCGCCGAGTGCGTTGCCCGCAAGGACATGGCGAACGAAGTCGTCCTCGTAGATATTCAAGAGGGCGTCGCCCAGGGCAAGGCGCTCGACCTCTGGGAGTCCGCTCCGATCCACCAGTTCGACACCAAGCTCACCGGCGGCAGCGACTACGCGCTCACCGAGGGCTCCGATATCTGCGTCATCACGGCCGGACTCCCGCGCAAGCCCGGCATGAGCCGCGACGACCTCCTCGCCAAGAACGCGAGCATCGTCCGCAGCGTCACCGAGCAGTTCGCCAAATCCAGCCCCAACGCCATCCTCATCGTCGTCTCGAACCCGCTCGACGTGATGACCTACGTGGCGTACATGACGAGCGGCTTCCCGAGCGAGCGCGTGATGGGCATGGCCGGCGTGCTCGACACGGCCCGCTACCGCGCCTTCCTCGCCACCGAACTGAACGTCT
>JBBSMV010000302.1:0-3461 GCA_038232975.1 Rhodothermales bacterium | reverse complement strand
CTTCGTTCCCCTTGCTCCCTCCTCCGATGCCTGCCTTCCCGAACGCCCCGCTCCGGTCCTTCCTCCCGATGCTCGCCGCCGTCGTGCTCGCGGCCGGCCTCGCACCTACGGTCCACGCACAGGACTTGCTTCAAACGCTCGTGTCACCCAATGAGGAATACCAGGGCCGGTTCGGCGGTGCCGTCGCGGGCGTGCCCGACACGGACGGCGACGGGCACGGCGACTTCCTCGTCGGGGCTGAAAGCGAAGATCCCGGAACCAGTCCGAACGGTGCTGGACGCGCTTATCTCTTCAGCGGGGCCACGGGCGCGCTCCTCTTCGAGCTGGCCTCGCCGAGCGAAGAAACCCAGGGCGACTTCGGGTCCGCTGTGGCCGGCGTCTCTGACCTCGACGGCGATGGGCGCGGCGACCTCCTCGTCGGAGCCAGCGGCGAAGGCGGGGGGGTCTCAGGGGCCGGACGGGCCTACGTCTTCAGCGGGGCCACGGGCACGCTCCTCCTCACCCTCGCCTCGCCCGCTGAAGACCCATTTGGCTTCTTCGGCTACGCGGTGGCCAGCGTGCCCGACACCAACGGCGACGGACGCGACGACCTCTTCGTTGGGGCCTTCCGCGAGAGGTCTGGGGCGGTCCCAGGTGAAGTCGGACGGGCCTATCTCTTCAGTGGGGCCACCGGCGCGCTCCTCCACACCCTCGCCTCGCCCCATGAAGAAGCGCTTGGCTCCTTCGGCCGGGTCGTCGCCGGGGTGCCCGACGCCAATGGCGACGGGCGTGGTGACCTGCTCATCGGAGCCGACAACGAGGACCCTGGGGACGACCCGAGCGGTGCCGGACGCGCCTACCTCTTCAGCGGAGCCACGGGCACGCTCCTCTTCGAGCTGGCCTCGCCCAGACCCACCCTGGTCGGTTCCTTCGGCCAGGCGGTGGCGGGCGTCCCGGACGCCGACGGCGACGGGCGCGGCGACCTCGCCATCGGGTCCCGAGTAGGCACCGTGCTCACATCGAGCTTCGTCGGGCGCGTCTTTCTCTTCAGCGGGGCCACGGGTGCCCTGCTCCGCGAGATCGCCACCCCCGTTGGTGAGGAACAGTACGGTACGTTCGGCGACGCGGTGGCCGGCGTCTCGGACCTCGACGGCGACGGGCGCGGCGACCTCCTCGTCGGGGCCAGCGTGGAAACCTCCACGTCCGGGCAGGACAACGCCGGGCGGGCCTACGTCCTCAGCGGGGCTACGGGCCGCCTCCTCTCCCGGCTCGACTCTCCCAACGCGCAGCGAGACGGCTTCTTCGGCGCTCACGTGGCCGCCGTTCCCGACGCCGACGGCGACGGGCGCAGCGACCTCCTCGTGGGGGCTTCGAGCGAGGCGTCCGAGTCCGGCCTCGAACGCGCCGGGCGGGCCTATGCCTTCAGCGGGGGCGGTCCTCCGCTCTCCGTGCTGCCGAACGCGCTCGACTTCGGCGAGGCCGGGCTCGGGACGACAACGGCACCGCAGAGCATTACGCTCCAGAACGCGGCCTCGACGCCGCTTCGCATCGACGCCTTCACGCTCGGAGGCGAGGACCCCGGACAGTTCGAGATCGCCTCGGCTCCGGCCACACCCTTTACGCTCGCCTCCGGCGCGACGGCCACCGTAGACGTGGTGTTCGCACCGACACAGATTGGGGTGATGCACGCGGTGCTCAACGTCGAGAGCGAGTCCGGAAGCCGGACGGCTGCGCTGCGCGGCACCGGGCGCAACACGAGCGGCGGGCCGGTCTTCACCGTCACCAAGACCGCCGACACCGACGACGGAGCCTGCGACGCCGACTGCTCGCTCCGCGAGGCCCTCGCCGCCGCCAACCTCGCTGCTGGAGCCGACACGGTCCTCTTCGCCGCCTCGCTCGTCGGGCAAACGCTGACCCTCACCCTCGGCCAACTCACGATCAGCAGTGAGGTGGTCGTGGACGGCGGCAACGGAATCACAGTCAGCGGCAACGACGCCTCGCGCGTGCTCTTCGTCGAGCCTGGAGGCGAGGCCGAGCTACGCAGCCTGACGATCCGCGACGGGCACCTGGAGGCTCCGGGCGTCGGGGCGGGAATCCTGAATCGAGGGACCCTTACCCTCACGAGCTGCACCCTCCATGACAACACCGCCGGCAACGGCGGCGGCATCGGCAACGAGGGGACCCTGACCGTCACCGGCGGCGTCATCCGCAACAACGTCGGCAGCTTCGGCGGCGGCGGCCTCTCGAACGGCAACAATGCCGTGAGCGCAACGCTCACTGGCACTACGGTCAGCGGGAACACCTCCTTCTTCGACGCTGGCGGCATCTACAACGGCAGCACGCTCACCCTCGTCGGCAGCACCGTCTCCGGCAACTCCGCTTACAGCGACGGCGGTGGCATCTTCAACCCGGGGTCGCTCACCCTCCTCAACAGCACCGTCAGTTCGAACAGCTCCGACTTCTCCGATGGCGGAGGCATCGCCTCCGGCAGCGTCACGCTCGTCAACAGCACCGTCACTGCCAACAGCGCCGATTTCGAAGGCGGGGGAATCACAAACGCCGCTGTTACGGCTTCGAACAGCATCGTGGCCGGCAACACGATCAGTTTCGGGACCTCTACCGCCGACTGCGGCCCCGGTGCCGAATCTTCAAACGGTTATAACGTCACCGGCATCGGCACCGGCTGCTCGTTCACCGGCACCGGCGACACGAGCGTGAACCCGGCCGACGTGTTCTCGCTCGTCCTCGACCCCACCCTCGCCGACAACGGCGGGCCGACACGGACGCACCTTCTCCAGGATGACCCGGCGAACCCCGCCCTCGACATCGGCGGCTCCTGCGGTCCGACCGATCAGCGCGGTGCCCCGGCCCCCACCGACGGCCCCGACGCCAATACCACCGCCGAGTGCGACGCCGGCTCCGTCGAGGGCACCGAGCCGATCACCACGCCCGCCGTGATGATCGCGCTCGTGCCGCAGAACCCGCCGGTCGTCATCCCCGCCTCGGGCGGCTCGTTCACCTTCACCGCCACGCTCACCAACACGACTGCGCAGACCCAGAGCGTCCAGGCGTGGAGCGACGCCACGCTGCCGAACGGGAACACGCGCGGCCCGCTCGTCGGCCCGGTCTCGGTGACGCTCGGGCCGAACCGGAGCGTTACCCGGACGCTGACACAGACGGTGCCGGGCAACGCCCCGTCCGGGAGCTACACCTACAACGGCTTCGTGGGCGGCTTCCCCGACGCACCGATCGACAGCGATGCCTTTGCAGCGGCGAAGACGGCGGGCCGGCTCGCGTCCGGGTCCGGGGCTCCGAGCTTGTCAGCATGGAGGGTCGTGGATGCCGCGACGGGATCGTCCGTGCTCGCTGGCGACCACTGGGCGTCGGAGACCACGTCGGCGGTCGCGTCGGCGGCGGTGCCTGAGGCGTTCGCGCTGTCGGCGGCCTACCCGAACCCGTTCCGGGACCAGGCGACGCTGGCG
>JBBSMV010000301.1:0-3479 GCA_038232975.1 Rhodothermales bacterium | reverse complement strand
GCTCCTCGACGAGGCGCTCGGCGTCGTAGACGCTCTCGAGCGCCTCCATCATCCCGCGCGAGTCCACCCCGACCGTCCGGTTCTGCCCGGGCAGGTAGATGTAGTCGCCCGGCAGACTCTGGATGTTGCCGTCGAAGGCGATGCCTACGATCTCGAGGTCGCGGTTGAGCATCGGCGAGCCGGAGTTGCCGCCGATGATGTCGTTCGTGGTCACGAAGTCGAAGGGCGTCGAGAGGTCGAGCTCGGCCGGGATCGGGAGCCACCGCTCGGGGAGCGTGAAGAACTCCTCGAACCGGGAGTCGGGCTGGAACGAGTAGTAGCGGTCGTAGAGCCCATAGAACGAGGTGTAGGGTGGGGCCACGGTGCCGTTGTAGGGATAGCCCTGGACGACGCCGTCGTTGATGCGGAGCGAGAACGTGGCGTCCGGCGGGATGTCGGTGCCGTAGACGTCGAAGCGTGCCTGCGCGAGCTGGCCCGAGAGCTCGCCCACCTGCGCGCTGAGGACGCCGGCCTGCTGCTGGTACTGCGCGTAGCGCGGCCAGACCGCTGCGACCACGGCGAGGGCCGGGTCGTCGGAGGCCGTCAGAGCCTGCCCCGGACCTGATCCGGGGTCGCCGCCGAGCGCGGTCTCGGTTCCGGCGGCGGTGGCGAAGGCGGAGCCTGCCATGATCTCGCGCGCCGCCTGCTCGGTCGAGCGGCCCTGGAGGACCGAGCGGACGAGGTCACTGTCCGCGCCGAAGTAGTAGGCGAAGTCGTCGAGCCGGGCTTCGATCAGCGCCGCTTCGAGGTCCGCCGGGCGGCCGTCCTCGACGCCGAGCGCGGCCTCGCGGAAGCGGTCGTTCTGCGTCGTCGCGTAGGCGTAGGCGTTGAGCGCGCGCGTGAGGGTGTTCGAGGCGACCGGCGAGCCGGGGTTCATCCCGACGAACGCGCCGAACTCGGCCGAGAACTGCCGGGCCTCCTGGCGGTTCTCCGCGATCCGGTCGAAGAGGCCGCCGGACTGCGCCCGGAGCTGCGGGTCGGCCTCGACGCGCTGCCGGAAGTCGCGCTCGGCGGCCCCGCGGCGGGCGATCACGTAGGGGTCGCGCAGGCCCTCGACGCGGCCGCTGAAGGCCTTGCGCCCGTTCGAGATCGAGAAGTAGGTGTCCTCCAGCTCCGGCGTCTCCGGGTCGTCCGGGTGGGCCTCGACGAAGCCGAGGTAGACCTGGCTGCGGGTGTCGTAGAGGCGGAGGATGGCCGGCTCCTGCACGTCGCGGCGGTACTCGAGCTGCGAGACCGTCTGGAGGCGGGTCGTCGAGCCGGGGTTGCCGATGACGAAGACGAGGTCGCCGGGGTCGGTGCCGTCGGCGCTCCAGGGGAAGTAGAAGGCCGAGGTGTCCATCGGGCGGCCGTCGTCGTCGTAGGCGCGGAAGAGCGAGAAGTCGAGCGCGTAGCGCGGGTAGGTGAAGTTGTCGGGGTCGCCGCCGAAGAAGCCGATCTCGTCCTCGGGCGCGAAGGCGAGGCGGATGTTGTCGTAGCGCCGGAAGGTGTAAGCCGAGTAGCGCGCGCCGCTGTAGAGCGGGATCATCTGGACGCGCATCCCGGCGTCCTCGCCGCCGGCCGCCTCGGTCATGCGCTCCTCGATGGCGTCGAGGGCCTCCTGGCGGGCGCTGATCCGCTCGGCGTCGGTCTCCATTCCCTCGGCGGCGGCGTCCACCTCAGCGCTCACGTCGGTGATCTCGATGAGCTGCTCGACGAAGAGGCCCTCGATGGGGCGCTCGTCGGCCCTCTCCTCAGCGAGAAACCCGTCGCGGCCGAGGTTCTCGCCGGCGCGCGTCGCCTCGGTCACGCTCTGGCGGGCGCAGTGGTGGTTGGTCAGGATGAGGCCGTTGGGCGAGACGAACGACGCCGAGCAGTAGGTGGCGAAGCGGAGCGCGCCGAGGTGGGCGTGCTCGAACCAGTCGTCGCCGGGCGAGAAGCCGTAGGTCTCGGTGAGGTAGGCGCGCGGCGGGTTGTCGAAGGTGAACATCCGGCCGTTGTCGAAGCGCCCGGCGCGGACCGTGTCGGGGTCGAGGAGCATCGGCGCGGCCGGCGTGTCGAGCCGGGCCGGCAGCTGCTCCGCCACCTCACCCTCCTGCCGGGGCGGGGTCGTGGGCGGCTCGGCGGTGACGACCTCGGAGCCGGAGCAGGCGGCCAGCGCGAGGGCCAGCAGCAAGGAAAAGGCGATAGGGAATCGGTACATGAGATTGGGCAGGTTGAGGGGGGAGACGGAGCGACGGGCGGGGCTTATATTAGCGGCGTCGCTAGCCATGATGCTTCGGCGGCACTTCTGCGAGAGTGGCGGAATGGCAGACGCGTCAGATTTAGGATCTGATGGGGTAACACCCGTGGGGGTTCGAGTCCCCCCTTTCGCACTTCAGGACGAACTTCCGAACGCAGCCCGGCCGGCGCAAGATAGCCGCTGCCGGGCTTTTCGTTTCGCCCCGCCGGTCGCCTCGGCGCACTCTTCGCATACCCCGCTCCTGATGCGCCCCCTCTTCCTGGCCGCCCTGCTCGTCGCGCTCGCCGGCTGCGCCGCACTCCGACCCGCGGCCCCTCGCCCCGACGGGCAGCCCGCCGAGGCCGCCCACCGCCCCGGCGACGGCCTCCTCGGGCGCGCCGACCTCCAGGCCGTCGTCGAGCGCCAGACCCGGCGCGACACCTCGGCGCTGCGGGCTTTTCTGAGGGACGACGACCCGGCGGTGCGGGCGCGCGCCGCCTTCGCGCTCAGTTCGGTCCAGGACCCCGGTGCCGTGCCACTCCTGCTCCGCCTCCTCGGCGACCCGAGCGCGGCCGTCCGCGCCGACGCCGCCTTCGCCCTCGGCCAGAGCGCCGACTCGACGGCTGCCATCCCGCTCCTCGACGCGCTCCGCGCCGAGGGCGACCCGGCGGTGCAGCGCCTCCTGCTCGACGCCCTCGGCAAGACCGGCGACCGGGCGACGCTCGCGGCCCTGCCGGACGTCCCGCTCGATACAAGGCTCGATGTGGCGCGGGCGCTCGCCCTCGCGCGCTACGGGCTGCGCGGGGTCCACGAGCGGGCTGCCGTGGACTGGCTCGCCGCCCGCCTCACCGCCTCCGACGCTGACCTCCGCGAGAACGCCGCCTACTACTTCGGCCGGATGCGCGACCCGGCTCCGTGGCGGCACGCCGAGCGCGCTGTCCTCGCCGCCGCCGACAGCCTCTCGCCTGATGACCCGGCGCAGATGCACCTCGCCGCCGCGCTCGGCCGGCTCGACGCGGGCCTCGCCACGCCGCGCCTCCTCCGGCTTCTAAGCACGAGCACCGACTGGCGTGTTCGCACAAACGCCGCGCGTGCGCTCAGCCCCCCTCTGTCGGACGTGGTCTTCAACGCCCTCCTCAACGCGCTCGGCGACCCGTCAGCCCACGTCGCCGCGACGGCCGCCGGTGCGCTCGCCGCCGCGGAATCGCTCTCGCCCGAGCGTCTCGACCGGGTCGAGGCCGCG
>JBBSMV010000300.1:0-3480 GCA_038232975.1 Rhodothermales bacterium | reverse complement strand
TCATCGGAGGAGAGTCGGACGAGGTACTTCTTCGTGGGCATAGGATCAGAGGCTGTAAGCTCGGAAGGCGGTTACTTTGAATCTACTATACCTGACTCACAAAATCACACCTGACGCAGCACTACTTTGGAAGAGGACTGATACCGCCCTGACAAGCCATCCCCGCCGGAGCCTGTCCTGAGCGCAGCCGAACAGGCGGGGATGACTATTTTCGGAGGATGATGAGTTCTGCACACGCTGACGCTGTCTATCTAACCATCGCCGATCTACACGGTGACCTCGACTGGAGCCTCGCGGAGTTGCGACGCGATGCCGGGCGCGTCCGTGCGTCGCGGCAGATCGTCGAGGCGGCGCTGAGCGACGGGGAAACGTACTACGGCGTCAACACCGGGTTCGGGGCGCTCGCGCGGCGTCGGATCGCGGCCGAGGACACGGAGCAGCTCCAGCGGAATCTGATCGTGTCGCACGCCGTCGGCGTCGGCCCCCTCGTTCCGAAACCTATTTCCCGGCTGATGCTCCGGCTCAAGGTCCACGCGCTCGGACTGGGGTTCTCCGGCGTCTCGGAAGAGACCTTCGAACGCTTGCTCGTCATGGCGGAGCGCGACCTCGTCCCCGCCGTTCCGAGCCGGGGCAGCCTCGGCGCGTCGGGCGACCTCGCGCCGCTCGCCCACCTCGCGCTCCCGCTCCTCGGCCGGGGCGAGGTGTGGGACGACGCCGGGGAGACCACGCGCCCGGCCGCCGAGGCCCTCGCCGAGCACGGCCTCGCCCCGGTCACGCTCCACGCCAAAGACGGGCTCGCCCTCATCAACGGCACGCAGATGATGAGCGCCTACGGAGCATTCGTGCTCCACCGCGCGTGCCGTCTCCTCCGCGCGGCGGACGTGCTCGCGGCGATGAGCCTGGAGGCGCTGCAAGGCTCGATCAAGCCGTTCGACGCCCGCATTCAGGCGGTCCGGCCGCACCGGGGGCAGGGCCTCGTCGCCGAGAACGTGCGGGCGCTCCTCGCCGAGAGCGAGATCCTGGAGAGCCACCGCACCTGCGGCAAGGTGCAGGACCCGTACTCGCTCCGGTGCGTCCCCCAAGTTCACGGCGCGAGCCGCGATGCGCTCGCCCACGCCACGGCCGTCATCGAGACCGAGATCAACAGCGTCACCGACAACCCGCTCGTCTTTCCCGAGGGCGAGCCGGCGATCGTCTCCGGAGGCAACTTCCACGGGCAGCCGCTCGCGCTCGCGATGGACTACGCGGCCATCGCGCTCGCCGAGCTCGCCAGCATTGCCGAGCGGCGGACGTATCTGCTCGTCGAGGGAAACGACGGGCTGCCGATGTTTCTCATGCGCGAGACCGGGCTGAACTCGGGCTTCATGATGCCGCAGTACACCGCCGCCGCGCTCGTCTCCGAGAACAAAATCCTCTGCCACCCGGCGTCGGTCGACTCGATCCCGTCGAGCCGGGGGCAGGAGGACCACGTCTCGATGGGCAGCATCGCCGCGCTCAAGCTCGCCGACGTGCTTCGCAACGTCGAGTACGTCCTCGCCATCGAGCTGCTGACCGCGGCGCAGGCGCTCGACTACCGGGAGCCGCTCCGGCCGGGGCGCGGCGTCGACGTAGCGCACCGCTTCCTCCGCGCCGAGGTCCCGCACCGCGAGGCCGACGAGGACTTCCAGGGTGACGTCGCCGCGTGCCTCCGCCTCGTGCAAGAGGGCAGCCTCGTCGGAGCCGTCGAGGCGGAGACCGGCACGCTGCACTAGCCAGACCGCTCGCTACCGAGAAGGGAGAAGATGCGGTAGCGCGTCCGGGTCGCCGGGCGTAGCTTTAGCCCTCTTGGATTCCAGCCGCTGACGGACCCTATGCGCCTCCTCCTCCCCCTGCTTCTTCTTCTCGTTGTGGGCTGCTCGAGCTCCGGCCCTACCTCCCTGCGGCTCCCTGCCGGCCCCGACGTCACGGTGCGCGGGACGATTGTGGAGATCGACCGCGAGCCGATGGCCGTGGACAGCGACGGGGTGATCACCCTCCGCACCGACGAGCGGAACGTGAACGTCTACATTCCGGTGCAGGTGAGCATGTGTGAGGCCGAAGGGCTGGACCGGTTCCCTGCTCTAGCGGCGGGGGCCTCCATCGAAGTTCGCGGTCAGAGCCTCGCGGGCGGCGGCGTCCGGCCGTGCCGGTCGGACGAGCACTACCTCCGCCTGCTCGGCGAGTAGCTCCGCCTGCCTTAGCACGCAGCGCAACGGGCAGACCTCTCACTCCAAGAAATTGCCCTCCGCGAGGTCGCGCCATTCTGGGCTTTGGGCAGCGATCAGATCCCTTCTTCGGGAGTGTCAGGAATGTTGTGTACGGGCCAGGTAGGATTCGAAGCGGCCGGGCTCGCGCACGACCAGTTGGTTGACCAGAATGGGCCAGTTGCCCAGCGGCCGCGTCCACTTCTCGGACAGCCGCTCGGCCATCGCATAGCACAGCTTCAGCGCCGCCATCTCGTTGGGCAAGGCACCCCGGTGCTTGAGCGCACGCCGGAAGCTCCGGTGCACCGCCTCCACCGTGTTCGTGGTGTAGCGCGCGCGCCGCAGACCCACCGGGTAGCGTAGGAACGTCACCAGCGAGAGCCGGTGCCACGACGCGAAGACGGCCCCGTAGCGTGCGCCCCACTCGGCTTCCGCTTCCGCCAAGCGGAGCTCGGCCTCCGTCTCGGTCGCCGCCTTGTAGACCGCCTTCAGCGAAGAGGCCACGGCCTTGCGGTCCTTCTGCGCCACCAGCGCGAGGCTCGATCGAATCTGATGGACGAGGGGGCGGGCGTACGCCCGCCCGTGCTGGTGGTCGGCGCGCGGGAAGACCGCCGCCACCGCCTCGGCAGCTCCCGTGAGGCCGTCGGTCGCCACCACCACGAGGTCCTCGACGCCGCGCGCCTGGAGTTCGGTCAGCACGCCCACGTAGGCCGAGGCGCTCTCGGCCTCCACGGACCACAGCCCGAGCACCTCCTTCTGCCCGTCAAGGCCGACCCCGAGCGCGGTGACGAGCGCCCGCGTCTGCACCCGGCCCTCGACCCGAACCTTGACGAAGAGCGCGTCCAGATCGGCGAAGCACTTCGCCGGAGCATGACGTAGCACGGGGCGAGCGGCCGAGCCTGCCATGCCTGAAACAGCGGCACGAGCGCGTCGGTCACGTCTGAGATCAACTCCGGGCTGACCTCAGTGGCATAGAGCTCTTCCGGCGAAGTACTTCGCCGCAGATGGCCCTGGATATCGCGGGTCGAGAGTCCGCGGCTGTAGAGCAAGAGCACGGGCGGGCGTCCGCCCGCCCACTCGTCGAAGTCAGGGAGCCGCCGGAGGTCCGTCGGCACGCACTCCGGCTCGAAGGGCGCCGCCCGGTCGCGGGGCATCGCCACGTCGAGCGTGCCGCGCCCGGAGAGCAAGCGGCGCCGTCTTGCCGTTGCGGGAGTTCTTGCGCCCGGCCTCGGCCTCGTGGCGGAGGTGGTGGTCGAGC
>JBBSMV010000299.1:0-3495 GCA_038232975.1 Rhodothermales bacterium | reverse complement strand
CCTCGTCGCGGAACACGGCCCGGGCGATGACTGGCCCCAGCCCGGTGCCCAGCCCGCGTGCGGCGAAGAGCAGCCCGATCCCGAGCGCGGGCCGCCCCGGCAGCACCGCCTCGCCGAGGAGGACGAGCATGAAGACGCTCGCCCCGCCGCCGACGCCCCACGCCGCCTTCGCCAGCGCCATCCTCCCGACGCGGGGGACGGCGCGCAGCCGCCGCCAGCCCTCGGCAATCGTCCGCAGCCCGTCGCGCACCGGCGTCGCCGTCGGCACCGCCTCGTCGGTGTCCTGTGGGATCACCGTCCGCCAGAGGAACCACGCCGAGACGAGGTACGTCGCGCTATCGAGCACGAACACCGCCTGCGGCCCGAGCGCGTCCACGGCCAGGCCGCCGACCGCCGCGCCGACGGCCAGCATCACCGACCACGTCGCCGCCATGAGCGCGTTGGCCGTCAGCAGGTCGCGCGCCGGGACGACGTTCGGGAGCGCGGCGCTCCGGGCCGGGTTGAAGAACGCGCTCACGACGATCTGCACCGTCGCCAGCGTGTAGAGCAGCCCGAGGCCGCCGCCGAGCGGGACGAGCAGGAAGCCCAGCACCAGGACCGCCCGGACGAGGTCGGCCCCGATCATCACGCGCCGCCGGTCGAGCCGGTCCACGACGAGGCCCGCCACCGGCGAGGCTAGCGCCAGCGGCAGCAGCTTGGCGACGAACACGAACCCGAGCGCCAGCGGCGAGCCGGAGACCGTCTCGACCGTCCGGTAGAGCGCGATCGTGTTGAACCAGTCGCCGAAGAGCGAGACGAGGTTGCCTGCCCACAGCCGCCGGAAGTTGGCGTTCCCCCGGACGAGTGCGACGTAGCCGGTGGGCGAGGGATCCGGCAGGCGAGAGGTGGACACAGGCACAGAATGGTAGGGGCGACCGGCCGGTCGCCCCCACGGTCAGGAATCACTCGGCCGCCGGGGCCGCTTCGGGCCGGAGGAGCGGGAAGAGGATCACGTCGCGGATCGAGTCCTGCCCCGTCATGAGCATCGCCAGGCGGTCAATCCCGACGCCGAGGCCGGCCGTCGGCGGCATCCCGTACTCGAGCGCGCGGAGGTAGTCCTCATCAATCGCGCGCGTCGCCTCGGCGTCGCCGGCCGAGGCGAGGCGGGCCTGCTCCTCGAAGCGGGCGCGCTGGTCGAGCGGGTCGTTGAGCTCGGAGAAGGCGTTGCAGATCTCCTTGCCGCCGGCGATCACCTCGAACCGCTCGGTCAGCCCCTCCTTCTCGCGGTGCCGCTTGGCGAGGGGCGACAGCTCGACGGGGTAGTCGGTCACGAACGTCGGCTGGATCAGGCTCGGCTCCACGAACGCGCCGAAGATCTCGTCAATCAGCTTGCCCGTCCCCATCGCCTCGTCTGTTTCCAGACCCAGCTCTTGGGCGACGGCGGCGACCTCGCTGCGGTCCTTCCGGTACAGGTCGTACCCGGTCTTCTCCTCGATGGCTTCGAGGAGCGGGATGCGCTTCCACGGGCGCTCGAACGAGATCACCGTGTCGCCGTGCGGCACCTCGGGCTTGCCGTGGAGCGCCGTCGCCGCCGCTGCGATCATCTCCTCCACCAGCTCCATCATCCACCGATAGTCCTTGTAGGCGACGTAGAGCTCGAGCATCGTGAACTCGGGGTTGTGGAAGCGCGAGAGGCCCTCGTTGCGGAAGTCTTTGGCGATCTCGTAGACCCCGTCGAAGCCGCCGACGATGAGGCGCTTGAGGTAGAGCTCGTCGGCGATGCGCAGGAAGAGCGGCAGGTCGAGCGCGTTGTGGTGGGTCGTGAAGGGGCGCGCCGCCGCGCCGCCGTAGAGCGGCTGGAGCGCGGGCGTCTCGACCTCGACGTAGCCGCGCGCGTCGAGGAACCGGCGGAGCTCGGCGATCAGCGCGGCGCGCTGCCTAAACGTCTCGCGCACGTCGGGGTTGACGACGAGGTCGAGGTAGCGCTGCCGGTAGCGGAGCTCCTTGTCGGCGATCTCGTTGAAGGTCTCGACGGTTCCATCAGACCCCGTGGCCTCTTTCGGAAAGGGGATCGGGCGGAGACCCTTCGCCAGGAGCACGATCTCGTCGGCCTCGACCGACACCTCGCCCATCTGCGTCCTGAAGACGGTGCCGCGCACGCCGACGACGTCGCCGATGTCGAGCAGCCGCTTGACGACGGTGTTGTAGAACCCCTCCCCATCGCCTGGCTCCTGGAGGTTGTCGCGCTTGAGGTAGAGCTGAATCTTGCTGGTCTCGTCCTGGAGGTCGGCGAACATGACCTTGCCCTTGCCCCGGATCGAGCGGAGGCGGCCGGCAACCGTGACGCGGATCGGCTCGGTGCCTTCGGCCTCCGGGTCGTGCCGCGCGTCGTCGTAGGCGTCGAGGATGTCGGCGGCGTGGTGGGTGACGGCCCACGTCGCGGCGGGATAGGGATTGATGCCGAGCTCGGCGAGGCGGTCGAGGGCCTGGCGGCGGACGCGTTCTTGTTCCGTCAGTTCGGACATGGCGGGCGGCGGTTCGAGTAGAAATGCGCGAGGTGGCGAAGCCGGCCACACCCGGTCCTAAAGAACCGAGCTTAGAGCGAAAGCCCCTGCGGGGCTACTTGAGCTACAAGGCCGGGTGCAGGGCGCTTCAGCGTTCTTACGCTCGTAAGCCCGGTGGTTTACCGCCGGGCGGTTTAACCGGGAGCGGAAAGGAGCATAAAAATAGAGACGCCCCGGAGAGCGTCTCTGTTACAACCTGTGAATACCGAGGGCGGCAGTCTACTTCGTCTGCCCGAACGCAGCGGCGTACTCGCCGTAGCCCTCGGCCTCGAGCTGGTCGGCGGGGATGAAGCGGAGCGCGGCGGAGTTGATGCAGTAGCGCAGCCCGGTCGGCTCCGGGCCGTCCTCGAAGACGTGCCCGAGGTGGGAGTTCGCGTGGACGGAGCGGGCCTCGTTTCGGCTCATCCCGAGCGAGCTGTCGAGCTGCCGGTGGACGTTCTCGGGCACGAGCGGGCGGGTGAAGCTCGGCCACCCGGTGCCGGACTCGAACTTGTCGAGCGACGAGAACAGCGGCTCGCCCGAGACGACGTCGACGTAGATGCCCGGCGCGTGGTTGTCCCAGTATTCGTTCTGGAAGGGCGGCTCGGTGCCGTCCTCCTGCGTCACGCGGTACTGCATCGGCGTGAGCACGTCGCGGAGCGTGTCCGCCGCCACCTCAGTGTTCGGCGCGAGGCCGGTGCGCGCAGGGTCGGGAGCCGTCTGGGCGACGGCGAGGGCGACCACGCCGAGACTGGCGAGGCCGAGGAGAAGGAGGAGCGTCGGTCGAGACATGGTTGGATTAGGGTCTGGTGAAGGAAGCGGGTCGGCCGCCGGGTGTGTGGACATTTGCGAGGTCAGGCTCGCACGAGGTCACGATTTTGCTCTCGCAAGGCGCGCGAGAAGCCAGATGCCGGTGCATCGGGCGACGAGTGCCACGCAGCGAGGGCGGAATCTGGCCCGTGAGAGCCGATCT
>JBBSMV010000298.1:0-3497 GCA_038232975.1 Rhodothermales bacterium | reverse complement strand
GCCGCTCGGCACTCCCGGCGGCGCGTTCGGGTTGCGCGGCGGCAGCGGCGTCTCCAGCGGCTCGGCCCCCGGCGCAGTGTCGCCCCCATAGCGGTCGGTGACCGTCACGCGCCCGAGCGTGCTTAGCCCCGGCGGGTTGACGTAAGGCTCCAGGCGGACGCTCTCGGCCTGGCCTCCGGTGTCGCTCGGGAGCACGTCGAGGCCGAAGGCGAGGGAGGCACCGGGGTAGGCCGCCGGCTGCACCGGGTAGCCGTCTACGACGCTGCCGAGCGAGTCCACCGCCCAGATCGTCTCGTTGGCGATGTCGGTGTAGTAGAACCACCGCCGCGACGGGTCGTAGGCCAGGCCGACCGGGCGACCGTTCTCGTTGGGCGGCGGGGCAGTCTCGGCTACGGGCAGCTCGATGCGCCGCCCGGTCGGCGTCCCGTCGAGGTCCCCCTCCAGGAGCAAGGCCCGATCTACCCGGAACTGGTGGTTCACGATGGAGTCCTCGATGTTGAGCCACCACAGCGTTCCGGTCTCCGCGTTGTACGCCACCCCTGTTGTGACCGCATTGTTGGTCAACTCATCGACCTCCGGCTGGGGAAACGCCCGCACGAACGCCAACTCCGGCGTCAGCTCGTAGGTCTGGAGCGGGAAGTTGCTGTACTCGGCGGTGAAGAGCCGCCCGTCAGGGGTCATCGTCAGGCCGTAGGGGCTCCACGAGGGGAACGGGATAGCTTCCTCGCCGACGAGCGCGAGCACCTCGCCGTAGTCGCCGCACGCACTGCCAAGCGCATCGACGCTCAGGCGCAGCCCCGAGCCGTCCGGCTGCAACGGCCGCTCAAAGGAAAGACAGAACGCTATAGCTTTGCTGCCGGCGTTGCGCAGCGTGAGCGTCTGCGTCACCTCCTCGCCCTGCGCCACCGCCACGCTGAGCGCTTCCGGCTCCACGGCAAGCTGCGCCCGAGCGCTCCCGCCGAGCACGAGGCCCAGCAGGAGCGCTCCGGCCAGCAGCGCCCTATGGCGGCGGGGAGGCGTCACCGCACCACCGTGACGCGCGCGGTGAGGCGCGCCTGCCCGGCCTCGGCGCGCACGAGGTACACCCCGCCCGGCAGGCGCGCCGCCTCCAGGCGGAAGCGATGTGACCCCGCCGCCAGCGGCCCCTCATGCAAGACGGCGACCTCGCGCCCGAGCACATCGTAGACGACCACGGTAGCCTCCGACGCCATGCCGAGGGTGAGCGCCACCGTCGCTTGCCGCCTGACCGGATTCGGCCACACCGATACCTCCGCCTCGGCAGCGGCGGACGCTCCAGTCTTCGCGCCGAAGAGGTCGGCCACCACGGGGGCCGCGCCACGCGCGCCGTCGCCCGTCTCGGCCGCCCGAGCCGCGTAGTACGCCGCCAGCGCCTCCACCCCCTGGCGCACCTCCGCCTCCACATCGCCCGCCGCCACCGCCGAGGCCACCGCCGCCGCCTCCCCGTAGCGCCCCACGCGCGCGTTCAGCGACGCCTCCACCAGCGAGAGCACCCGCAGCACCTCTCCCGACGCGACCCGTGCGCGCCACGTCTGGAGCAGCCCCGCTGTCGCCGCCACCTCGCCGTGCGTCAGCCCGTGGAGCACCTCGACCTCGAGGGCCGCCTCGGCCGAAGCCTGCTCCGCCGCCGGGAGCTCCGGCGCGGCCAGCGCCCCGCGCACCGAGGCCAGCAGCGCCGCCGTCGCGGCCCACTCGCCCGAGGCGTCGTCGGCGTCGAGGCGGTGCAGCCCACCGAGGGCGTAGACCAGCCCCTCAGCCTCCGGCCCCCCGAGGGCCGCCGCTAGCGCCGCGCGCGTCGCCTGGATCGCCTGCGCCAGCGCCTGCGAGCGCCCGGCCGCCACCGGCCCGTCCCCACGGTTCGCCGTGCACGGACTCGGGTCGTCCGGGGCCGGCGGGAAGACCGGGTCGCAGGTGAGCGGGAGCGTGGCGTCCACCGGCCCGGCGAGCGTCCCCGGCGGCGGGCCGCCCGGCTGCCCCCAGTAGACAAAGTTGGCGTCCACGAGCGTCTTCGAGTTGTTGCGGACGAGGCGCGAGTACAGTGCCGGGGCCGGGTCGAAGACTGAGTTGAAGCCCGAGTCGCCGGTGCCGTCGCCGAGGAAGGCGAGGCCGCCGCCGTCCACGACGACCTCCGAGCCGGAGTTGCTTGCTATCCGATTCTCTCCTCGGGCATTCTGAGGACTCAGAAGGAGATTGCCGCCGGCCATGGCGAGGGCACCGGGCTTGTAGTCGCCGACGCCGTTCCCGACGACGCGGTTGCCCGTGAACGGGTCCACGGTCGCGCTCGACGCCAGGACGCCGTAGTTGGTGTTCTCGGCGATCTCGGTGTCCCTGATCTCCACATCGGCAAAGAAGGCTGAGACGCCGATGCCGGCGTTGTAGCGCACGAACGAGTCGAACACGTCGAGGTCGCTGCGCCCGCACCCACCCCGGCAGAAGGCCGGCCCGCCCGGCGACTGCGGCGAGTCGGTCCGGATGCCGGTGCCGTTGTGCTCGACGGTGACGTTGCGCAGCACCGTCCCGCCGTCTGAGAACACGCCGAGACCGATGCTGTTGAGCCGGAGCGTGGAGTTCTCCAGCGTCGCGGTGCCGGCCGTGAAGCCGTGCGGGGTCTGCCGCCGGTAGACGGCCACGCCGGTGGCGGCCTGCTCGACCGTCACGTCGTCGGTGGCGAGGCTGCCGCCGACGACCTGGAGGCCGCCCCAGCCCTGGCCGGGGTCGCGCTCGGTGAGGCGCGCCCAGCCCATGTCGGCGGTGCCCTCGACGACGAGGCGCGCCCCCGGTCCGAAGCGGAGGTCGTTGGGGAGCTGGTTGTCGAGCAGCACGTCGAGCGCGCCGCCGGCCTTCACGGTGAGGTCGCCGCCGAGGTCGAGCGTCACGTCGGGCGCGACGGTCATCTGCGCGCCGCTCTGGACCGTGATGGGGGCCGTCACGTCAGTCGTGCCGCCGATGCTGAACGCGCCGTCGCTCGCCACCTCGATCCCGCCCCAGCCCCACGGCGCGTCCTCGGCCGTAAACGTCACCCCCTCCGCTGTGAGGTCTCCCTCCACGAGGAGCTTTGTGCCGGGCTGGAGCCGGACGGTCTCGGCGGCGGCCTCGGTCCAGGTCCACGTGAACGTCTCGGTCAGGTTCAGGTCCACCGGCGCGAACGTGTAGTCGTAGCCGACCTGGGGCGAGATGAACACCTTATAGGTGACCTCGTCGTGCAGGCAATCGGCATAGGCAGGGTTCGCGCTATACGCATCGCACAGCGCGTCGCGGTCGTAGGGGAGCACCCACTCCTCTTCCGCAGCCGGGCCAAAGCGCTCGGCGAGCACCTCGCCCACGCTCATGCCGACAGGTAGCCCATAGCCGAATGGTCTCAGGTCCAGCTCCACGCCGTCCCATACGATATTCATGTCCGTGTGGTCGCTATCGGGGATGTTGTCCTGGTCATTTGTGGCCCCACCGTAGGGGCAGTAGAACCCAATCCGAAGAGGGTC
>JBBSMV010000297.1:0-3553 GCA_038232975.1 Rhodothermales bacterium | reverse complement strand
GACGGTGGGTTCGAACGGGCGTTCAACCTCGGCGGGGCGGGCGAGGACGTTGCGACTGGCGTCGCCGTCGCGCCGGACGGCGTGGTCAACGTCGCCGGCACCTTCGCCGGGACCGTCAACTTCAACCCCGGCGGCTCAGCGACCGCGACCGCGCCTGAGGGGGTGGTGAACACGTTCGTGGCCTCCTACGAAGCGGACGGCACGTTCCGCTGGGTGACGCCGTTCACCGGCGAGGCCAACAACGACCCCGGCGACCTCACGGTGGACGACGACGGCCACGTATTCACTACCGGTCGCCTCACGGGGGATGCGACGGTCGGGGGCACCGCGCTCACGGTGAACACCGACTTCGACCTGTACGTCGCCCAATTCGGCACCGACGGGTCCGTGCAGTGGGCGTTCAACGTGGGCGGCTTCAGCTTCGGTGCCGGCCTTGCTACGGCCCCGGACGGCGATGTCGTCGTGACCGGTTCGTTCACGGCGGCGGCCGACTTCGACCCTGGTGCCGGCGAGGCGATCATCAACGGGATAGACGGTCCCGAAATTTTTGTCGCCCGCTACCGCTCGGACGGCTCATTCCGGTGGGCTTTTGCTGTCGCCGCCGAGGGCTTCAACCAGGGCCGCGCCGTCGCCGTAGACGACGAGGGCAACGCGACGGTCGTCGGCAGCTTCGGCGCGAGCAAAGGCATCGACTTCGACCCCGATCCCGACAACGCCATCGTCCTCTTCAGCCGGGGCGGGTCCGACGCCTTCGTGGCGAAGTACGACGAGGACGGCATGGTCTGGGAGCCTGATCCGGTGTCGGCCGAGCCGGGTGCGCCGGCAGGCGTGGTCCGCCTCTCGGCCCCGTACCCGAACCCGGTGCGCGGCATAGCGAACCTCGCGCTCGACCTGGAGCAGCCGCAGCACGTCCGCGTCGAGGTCTTCGACGCGCTCGGCCGCCGCGTCGCCACGCTCCACGACGGCACGCTCGCCGCCGGCAGCCACGCCGTCACGCTCGACGCCGCCGGCCTCCCGAGCGGGCTCTACGTCGTCCGCGCCGTCGGCGACGCCTTCGCACTCTCTAGCCGGGCGACCGTCGTGCAGTAGCCGCGTCGCAACGAGTTGAGCCGGTCCGCACCATCCTCTGGCTCATCGGGGCGTCCCTTGTGGGAGGGGGACGCCCCATCTCATTGGCCCCTCAGCGCTCGGCCGGCTCGGTCGCCATCAGGATGCGGAGGCCGGCGGCGCGGGCGGCCCCGGCGACGGCGGCGAACTGCCCGACCGTCGCCGCCTCGTCGGCGCGGAGGATGAGCGCGTCGGCCCCGGCGCGCGCGGCCTGGAGCGCCGGGAGGAGGGCGGCCTCGGGCGTCGGCTCGCCGCCGACGTAGAAGAGGCCGTCGTCGGTGATGGTGACGGTGACGGAGCGGTCCTCGGTCGGTGCCCCGGCCTCGACGCGCGGCAGCGTTACCTGGATGCCGTACTGCGTGACGAACGAGCTCGTCAGCAGGAAGAAGATCAGGAGCAGGAGCACGATGTCGGTCAGCCCGGCGAGGCTGAAGACCGAGAGCGGCTTGCGGCCCGAGGCGAAGTCTAAGGGCATGGGGCGGGAGACCGGAAAGCTTGGGGACAGAGAGGCCGCTTAATGATTCGTGATGCGTGAGAATGCTCACCGAAACGTCGGAGCTTGGATTCACGCATCACGGATCAAGGGACAGGCACGCGGCGCGGCTCGCGCGCCTCGGCCGGGGTCTGGAGCAGGTCTATGAACTCGGTCGCCACGCGCTCCATCTCGTGGACCGAGCGGCCGATCCGGTTGAGCAGGAAGTTGTAGGCGAAGAGCGCCAGGATGCCGACGGCGAGGCCGGCGGCGGTCGTCACGAGGGCCTCCCAGATGCCGCTCGCCAGGACGCTCGGGTTGACGTTGCCCTCGAGCGCCTGGATCTGCTGGAACGCCGAGATCATCCCGAGGACCGTCCCGAGGAAGCCGAGCAGCGGGGCGATGGCCGCCGCGGACGCCAGCAGGTCGGTGCGCTTCTCGAGCTCGTAGGTCTCGTGCTTGCCGGCGGCCTGGACGGCCTCGCGGATGTCGGCGATGGGCCGGCCGAGCCGCTCCAGGCCGCGCTGCAGGATGCGGGCGATCGGCGTCTCGTGCGCCTGGCAGTAGCCGACGGCCCCGCCGACGTCGCCGGAGCGGACGTAGCCGGCGACGGTCTCCATGAACCGGCGCGGGTCGGTGTGGGCGCGGCGCAGCACGAGCCAGCGCTCGACGAAGAGGTAGACCGTCAGCAGCGACAAGAGCGCGATGGGGACCATCACCCAGCCGCCCTTCGTGAGGATGTCGAGCAGCGAGAGCGAGGTCTCGGCCGGGAGCGCCGCCAGCGTGTCGGCGAGCGGCGCGGGGTCCGGCAGGACCGTCTCTTGCAACAGAGCGAGGGGCATAGGAGAGTAGCGTGTTGTTTGGTAGGTGGCGAGGGAGGGCAGCCACGTCGGAATCAAACCCGTGGACCGGCACTCCCACACGGGCTAGAGCCGGAGAATCCAGATGTCGGGCGGCACGTCGGGTGGGAGGTCGGCGCGGCGGGTCTCGGCCTCCTCGAACGAGGCGAACTGGCCGAGGCTGACGCGGTAGCGCGTCCGGCCCCGGGCCTCCTCGGCGACGACGCCCGCCCGCAGCCCCTGCTCGCGGTAGCGCGCGACCTGCCGCTCGGCCGCCTCGCGGTTCAGCTCCGAGGCGACGACCCACGTGAAGCCGCCCTCGGCCGGGTCAACCCCGGCGGTGCTGCGAAGCGGGTCCGGCGACTCCGAAGGCTCCGGCGGTGCGGCCGGCGGCAGCGGCTCGGCGGCGAGCGTGTCGGCCGGCGGGAGCGCCGCCGCCGCCGTGTCGGCAGCGGGCGGGCGCTCGGCGACCGGCTCCGGCTCCCGGCTCCGCGTCCACAGCAGCAAGGCGAGCACGAGGAGCGCCGCCACGGCAAGCCCGGCAACGAGGGGAACCCATCTCGGACGAGCCGCAGGCCGGCGGGGCGGAGCCGAGGCCGCCACGCGAGGTGCGGCGACGACTGGCACCCCCGGCTCTTCGGCCCGGTCCACCGGCGGCGCGGCGACCGGCATGGGCACGGCCGCTCGCTTGTCGTCCTCAGGCCTCAGTTTGTCGGCAGCCTCCGGCTCGACGAGGGCGTAGTCGGCCTCGTCCACCGGCTCCTCGGGCACCGGAGCGAGCGGGAGTGCCGCGTCCTCCGAGGCGTCGGTCTCTTCGGTCCACGTCCCGGCCAGCAGCGCGTCGAGGGCGTGGTTTTCTTCCTCGACCTCCTCGCTCACGAACGCCCCTTCTTCGTGTGCGACGGGGTCCTCGTGCGCGATGGGAGCCGGGTCCTCCGGGAGCGGCGGCGCGGCGGCCTCGGCGGGTGGGGTCTCGGTGGGCGCGGCATCCGGCTCCGGCTCGGCCGCTGCGGCCTCCGGTACCGCCTTCGCTTCGGTCTCCTCCTCAACTTCGAGAGCCACCTCGGCCTCTTCGTCCGGCTGCTCGTCTAGGAACGATGGCAGCGGCTTGAACCCGGTGGGCGCTTCGGCCACG
>JBBSMV010000296.1:0-3567 GCA_038232975.1 Rhodothermales bacterium | reverse complement strand
CGGAACGTCTCGTCGCGCTCGCCGTCGCGTGTGACGAGGTAGCGGTCGCGGTCAATCGTGAGGTCGTGTACGCGAAGCTGGTTGGTGGTGGCGGCCTCGGTGCGCTCGGAGCGGCGGAGGAGGGCGCGGACGCGCGAGACGAGGAGGTTCGGCGAGGTCGGCTTGGTGAGGTAGTCGTCGGCCCCGGCGTCGAGGCCGAGGATTTCGTCGCGCTCCTGGCTGCGGGCCGTGAGCATCAGGATCGGGACGAGGCGGAGGTTCGCATCCTCGCGCAGCCGCTGGCACGCCTCGATGCCGTCCATCTTCGGCATCATGATGTCGAGCACGATCAGATCCGGCCGCTCGGCCTGGGCCGTGCGGACGCCTTCGGCCCCGTCCTGGGCCGTGACCACGCGGAAGCCCTCGCGCTGGAGCGCGTAGGAGAGGAGGTCGAGCAGGTCCTCTTCATCATCTACGAGGAGGATCGTCTGGGTATCCGTCACAGCAGTGGGAGAGTGTTCGGAAGACCCGTAAAGTAGAGCGTCGACCGGACCAGCGTATAACCGCACCGTTAAAAGAAGAGCTGTGAGCGGTGAGCTATGAGGGGTGAGTTTGATAAGTTGCTCACGGCTCACGGCTCACGGCTCACGGCTCACGGCTCACGGCTCACCGCTCACGGCTCACCGCTCACGGCTCACCGCAGCGCCAGCCGGATCAACTCCTCGGCCGTCAGCGCGCCGTCGGCGTCGCGCAGCGACTTGCGAATCCGCTTCTCGGCCTCGGCCCGGCTGAACCCGAGCGACTCCAGCGCCGCCCGCGCGTCGGCCCGCATCGAGGCCGTCTCCTCGCCGCCGCCGACCGCCGCGCCGCCCTCGAACCCGTCGAGGTCCGCCAGCCGGTCTTTCAGCTCGACGACGAGCCGCTCGGCCGTCTTCTTGCCCACGCCGGGGATCCGCGTCAGCACGCTGGAATCGCCTTCGAGAATGTGATCGCGGAGGGTATCCGGCGGCATCGCCGAGAGTGCCGCGAGGGCCAGCTTCGGCCCGACGCCCGAGACGCCGATCATCGTCCGAAACAGCGTCCGCTCGGCGTCGGTCGCGAACCCGAAGAGGACCTCGGCGTCCTCGCGGACGTGGTGGTGGGTGAGGAGCTTGACAGGCTTGCCCTTGGCGGGCAGCTTCTCGTAGGACGAGGTCGGGATCAGCAGCTCGTACCCGATCCCCTGCACGTCGATGACGGCTTCGGTGGGAGACTTGTGGGCGAGCGTGCCGGAGACGTAGGTAATCAAGGCGCGTGGTGGTCGGTCCGTAGTCGGGTCAAGGTACATTCAGGCGCTGACACCGGGCCGTCAGCGTGGAACCCGCCGCCATCGTATACCGTCGCTCTCCTCCCAATTCGCCGTCTCTATGCTTCGACCTTTACCCCTATCGTTCCTGGCGCTCGCGCTCGTGATGCTGGCGCTCTGGCCGCGCGCCGGGTGGTCCCAGACCGATTCGACCCAGGTACCCCCGCCCTACGATTTCACGCCCCGTTTTATTCCGCCCCGCGTCGTCGTGGAACCAGTACAGGACACGTTCCGCGTCGGCGAGCCGGTCGTGATCGCCGTAGCGCTCGCGAATGTCTCCGGCACGGCGGAGAGCTACCGCCCGGTCTCGCCCTTCACGCTCGACACCCGGGTGACGGGACCGGAAGGGCGGCGGCGCGTGATGTTTCCGGCGTTCGACGAAGGGACCGACACGCCGATCGACCTCGTGAAGGGGACCGGTGTGCCGCCGGGCGGGCGTGTACGCGAGGAGATGCTGCTGAGCTACTACTACGACCTCTTCGTTCCCGGCATCTACCGCGTCGAGATCGCCTACCCGATCAAAGAGGGGCGGGCGAATCTCAACGTCGTGGCGCGCAGCGGGGCGACGCGGTACGGCGAGGCGACCGTCGGCGAGGTCGTGGGGCGCACGTCGTTCGTCGTGCTCGCGCCGACGGACACGGTGGAGGCGCAGCGCGCCGACGCCTTCGCCCGCGCCGCCCGCGTGACGATGCGCCTCCCACCCAAGGCCTCCAGGTCCGTGCCCGACAGCCTCACCCTGGCGACGCTCGGGGCGCTCGCCGAGGCCGGGGGCACTCTCGCCGAACCGGCGCATTTCTACGCTGCCCGCTACCACGACTTCCTGGCTCCCGGTCAGGATGAGGACTGGCACCGCGAGGCCGACCGGCTGGGCCGGACGTTTTTCGAGCGCTACCCGACCTCCGCTTTTCTCGAACCGGCCATCGAGGTCGGCGTCAAGGCGCACTACCGGATCGACCCGCCGACGCCGGGTGTGCCGCAGCCCTGCGTGACCGTAGAGGCGCTGTGCGACGGCGACCGGTTCTGGGTCTACAACGTCTGCCGCGAGCGGACGACCGTGCGCTTCGAGGCGTTGCCCTCGGGCCAGAGCGGGCGGCTGACGCTCGACGTGGACCGCTTCGGCGTGAGCCAGTGCGCGCTCGTGACGAAACACCCCGGCCAGACCGTCTACCTCTTTCTCGACGGCGACCGCGTCTCGGCCGCGAGCGCGAATGCCTCGACCTGTACGCCGACGCACCTCGCGTATTCCGCTTGCTCCGCCCGCTAACGCAAAGCGCCAGGATGTCGTGTCCGCCGCGCGTCAGGTGAACCCCGCAGACGTAGGGGCAAGGCGCGCCTTGCCCGTGACGCGCCCACGCCGTCCTGCCCTCTACTCCAAAACGCTGAGGGGCACCGGACGACGCGTGGGACGTCCTATCTTCGAACCCCCGTCCGATGTGAGGCGGGGATCACCGCTCCCCTCTCGGAGACTCGACATGGAAACGAACACGCGCACGCGCGGTGCCTGCGCCTACTGTGGGCGCGAGCTTACGCGGGCGGGGATGGCCCGCCACCTCCCGACGTGCGGAGCACGCGCAGCGGCCGTGGCGACCGCCGACCAGAAGCCGGGCGAGGCCGGACCGCTGCTCCACCTCCAGGTGCAGGATGCCTGGGGCACCGACTACTGGCTGCACCTCGAGATGGACGGCGCGGCGACGCTGAAGCACCTCGACGCCTACCTCCGCGCGATCTGGCTCGAGTGCTGCGGACACCTCAGCCAGTTCACCACGGGCGGCTGGGGCGGGAAAATCGCCTTCGGCCGGAAGGCGGCCGACGTCCTCCAACCCGGTACCGAGCTGACGCACATCTACGACTTCGGCACGGAGTCCGTCACGCTCGTCAAAGCCGTCGCCGCGCGGACGGGGAAACGGACGGTCCCGCACCCCATCGCGCTGATGGCGCGCAACGCGACCCCGGCCTATCCGTGCCAGGAATGCGGCGAGCCGGCCACGCACCTGTGCCAAGAGTGCCAGTACGAGGACGAGCAGCCGGGCCTGCTCTGCGCCGCCCACGCCGAGGGCCACCCCCACGTGGACTACGGCGAGCCGCTCCCGCTCGTCAACTCCCCACGCATCGGGCTGTGCGGCTATGCCGGCCCCGCCGACCCGCCGTACTGAGCCGCGCTCTCGCGGCGGCGGGTCAGCTCGCTGTCTCCGGCACGACCTCGTCGCGGGTGCGGCGCATGACGATGGGGATGCGGCGGCCGT
>JBBSMV010000295.1:0-3567 GCA_038232975.1 Rhodothermales bacterium | reverse complement strand
GGTGCAGGCCGCCGACATCCTCATCATCGGGACGCCGATCTGGCTCGGGGAGAAGTCGAGCGTGTGCGTGCGGCTGATCGAGCGGCTCTACGCCATGAGCGGGCTGCTCAACGACGCCGGGCAGTACGTCTACTACGGGAAGGTGGGCGGGTGCATCGTCACCGGCAACGAGGACGGCATCAAGCACGTGAGCATGGGCGTGCTCTACGCGCTCCAGCACCTCGGCTACACGATCCCGCCGCAGGCCGACGCCGGCTGGATCGGGGAGGCCGGTCCCGGCCCGAGCTACGGCGACGAGGCCGAGGACGGCTCGCGCGTCGGGCTCGACAACGACTTCACGAAGCGAAACGCGACGTTCATGACGTGGAACCTCCTCCATCTCGCGCGGCTGCTGAAGGACGCCGGCGGCATCCCCGCCTACGGCAACCAGAAGAGCGCCTGGGCCGACGGGGCGCGCTTTGGCTACGAGAACCCGGAGTATCGGTAGGCGGCCCGTGTATAAAACCCGGTACTCAGGTAAGGGATCGGCCCGGCACCGCGTCTAGATCGTGAAGCCCATTTCTTGTTCCACCAACCATCTCTCTCATGCCCCGCATCGCCATCGTCGTTCTCGCAGGTACCGACGGCCCCTCGAACATGGGCCGCGCCGTCAACGCCCTCGAAACCGCCGCCGAAGCCATCGAGGCCGGCGACGAGCTCCGCCTCATCTTCGACGGTGCCGGCACGCAGTGGATTGGCACCTTTGCCGACCCCGAGCACGCCTACCACGACCTCTACGCCGAGGTCAAGCCCCACATCACCGGAGCTTGCCAGTACTGCGCCAACGCCTACGGCGTCAAGCCGGCCGTCGTGGACGAGGGCATCACGCTGCTGAAGGAGCACCGTGGCCACCCGAGCCTCCGCGGGCTCGTCGCCGACGGCTTCGAGGTGCTCACATTCTGAGCGCCACGGCCTCCTAGTTTGATCAGGGGACGGCGTGCGCCTCGTGCTGAGGAGTCGGCCCGGCTGAGGCCCGGCCCATGTCATCCTCCACACCCTAAAGAGGCGCACCCCGTCTCCGCCTATGTTTCCCGTCGCGCCGAGCTCCGTCCCGTACGTCACCGCCGCGCAGATGCGCGAGGTGGACCGCCTCATGGTCGAGGAGTTCGGCATCGAGCTCCTCCAGATGATGGAGCACGCCGGCCGCGCCGTCGCTCGCGTGGCGCGGCTCCGCTTCTTCGGCGGCGACGTGCGGGGACGGCGCGTGGTCGTGCTCGCCGGGACGGGCGGCAACGGCGGCGGTGGGCTCGTCGCGGCCCGGCACCTCTCGACTGCCGGGGCCATCGTGCGGGTGCGGACGACGCGGCCTGCCGATGCCTACGACGGCGTCCCCGCCCACCAGCTAGGCATCCTTCGCGCGATGGGTGTCGAGGTGCGGACGGACGGCGACCCGCCCCGCCGCGCCGACCTCGTGGTGGACGCGCTCCTCGGCTACAGCCTCGACGGCCCGCCCCGTGGCCGGGCGGCCGAGCTCATCCGCTGGGCGAACACGCAGCCCGCGCCGACGCTCAGCCTCGACCTCCCCTCCGGCCTAGACGCGACGACGGGCGAGGCGCTCGCCCCGTGCGTCCGCGCCGCGGCCACCGTCACGCTCGCCCTCCCCAAGACCGGCCTCGCCACTGCCCGCGACGCCGTGGGCGATCTCTACCTCGCCGACATCGGCGTGCCACCCGCGCTCTACGCCCGACTCGGGCTCCCGGCCGAGCCGATCTTCCACGCCGGCGACCTCCTCACCCTCTGACGTATCCGATGCGATCTCGAACGCTCCGCTTCGACAACGACCGCGGCGACACACTCGCCGCCGTGCTCGACCTCCCGCCCGACGGCGAGGTCGTCGGGTGCGCCCTCTTCGCTCACTGCTTCACGTGCTCGAAGAACCTCTCCGCCGCCGCCCACGTCGCTCGCGCCCTCACCGCCGGGGGCCTCGCCGTGCTCCGGTTCGACTTCACCGGCCTCGGCCAGTCCGGCGGCGACTTCGCCGACACCCACGTCTCGACGAACGTGGCCGACCTCGTGGCGGCTGCGCGGTTCATGGGCGAGCAGTTGGAAGCGCCGAGCCTGCTCGTAGGTCACTCGCTCGGCGGGGCGGCCGTGCTCCTGGCAGCGGGCCAGATTCCGAGCGTGAAGGCTGTCGCCACGATCGCCGCGCCGTGCCGGCCGGACCACGTCCGCCATCTCCTCGCCGCGAGCGAGGACGAGATCCGCCGCCATGGCGAGGCCGAGGTCGTCCTCGCCGGGCGGCGCTTTACCATCCGGAAGGACTTCCTCGACGACCTCGACCAGCACCGGATGGACGGGGCCATCGGTCGCCTCGGCCGCGCCCTCCTCGTCCTCCACGCGCCGGCGGACCAGACCGTCGGCGTCGAGAACGCCGCGCACATCTTCGGGCACGCGAAGCACCCCAAGAGCTTCGTCTCGCTCGACACCGCCGACCACCTGCTCACCGACCCCGCCGACTCGCGCTACGCCGGCCACGTCATCGCCGCGTGGGCGGACCGCTACCTCGGCGCAGCCCAGCCCGAGCAGAAGCGCCATGCCCCGGACGACAACCGGATCGTGGCGCGGACCGAGATCGGCGGCTTCCGCACTGAAGTTCTCGCCAACGGCCACCCGCTCGTTGCCGACGAGCCCGCGAGCGTAGGGGGGACGAACGAGGGGCCGACGCCGTACGACCTCCTCGCCGCCGGCCTCGCCGCGTGTACCTCGATGACGCTCCGGATGTACGCCGAGCGCAAGGGGTGGCCGCTGGAGGCGGCGACGGTCCGCGTCCGCCACGCGAAGGTCCACGCCGCCGACGCCGATGCCGCCGGCGGCACGCTCGACCGGTTCGAGCGCGAGATCACCGCTGAGGGGCCGCTCGACGCCGAGCAGCGGACGCGGCTCGTCGAGATCGCCGAGCGGTGCCCGGTGGACCGGACGCTCCACGGGCCGGTCGAGGTCGTGACGCGGCTGGCGGAGGCCTCGGAGCCGCACCTCGCCCCCGAGGTTGGAGCGTGAAAAGTGCATGAAGTGAAGAACGCTGTACGGTAGTGCAGGGCGTACCCTCATGCGACATGCCCTCCCACCTATCCCTTGTGACCCATGCCTACCGCCCATCAGATCGACGTCTACACCGCCGGCTGCCCGCTCTGCGAGGACGTCATCGGGACCGTCCGCCGCCTCGCCATGCCGGAGCAGACCGTGACCGTCCACGATCTCCGCGACGAGGACGCGGCCGAGCGTGCCGCCCGCCTCGGCGTTCGCTCCGTCCCTGCCGTCGTCGTAGACGGCCGCCTCGCGGGCTGCTGCATGGGCGGCGGCGTCAGTGAGGCCGGGCTCCGTGTCGAAGGCGTGGGGGCTTGAACGATGGCCGCCATGGCGATGACGCGAAGTGAGGTGGCTCGGCGGGCAGGCGTGAAGCCCTCGGCCGTGCGCTACTACGAGCGCACAGGCGTGCTGCCGGAGCCGGCGCGAACGGCTGCCGGCTACCGCATCTACACCGCTGAGGCCGTCGAGCGCCTGCGGTTCGTGCGGCGGGCGCGGGCGCGC